>QHOR01000190.1 GCA_003219395.1 Verrucomicrobiota bacterium
GGAGGCGTAGGCAGCACGGACGTGCTCGCCCCTTATTGGGGAGACCAGTGCACGAACACAGCGGGCTGTGGCGGTGGGGAATCCTGCGCCGGATGCGGAATCTTCACTACTACCACGGGCAGCGCGCCTAACCGGGTTTTCTACGTCGAATGGCGCACTCAGTACTACAATCAGAGCACGGCCTTGCTGGACTACGAGATTGTTCTGTACGAGAACGGTACTCCGCCATTTTCGATTATCTATAGCAACATAAGCCCCGCGGGCACAGGGAACGACAGCCAGTTGGTCGTGGGCCAGAAGTTTGATGAGAACTGCTTCACCGTGTTGGGGTGCGATACCAGCGGCGGCCAGGCCCCACCGGTCAGCACTGGCCAGGCTTTCGATGCCGTAGCGGCCGCGACGCCAACACCAACCCCGCCACCGCAGTGCTCGCCTTGGGCCACAGCCAGCCCATACCCCATATCAGTCGTCCGCTATGGGTTTGTTCAGACTGACACTGACTTCTACGTCTTCGGTGGTGTGAGTGACGGCAGCATTGTGAACGCCGTCAATCGCTACAACGTCGCCACAGGAACCTGGACGCCGCTCGCACCGATGCCATTTACGAGTGAGGCGCCTACCTGCGCTCTCGACGCATCGACTGGCATTGTGTACTGCGCAGAGGGAGACGATGGCGCCGGTGGTGGCAACGCTTTCGCGTCCTACAACATCGCCACCGACACCTGGACGCCATTGGCTGCCGATCCATTTACTACAAATCACTACGGCTCTGCATCGGGTGCTTTCAACGGCAAGGTGTTTGTCGCGGGCGGCTTTATTCCCGGCAGCGCGGTAGATGTATATGACATCGCCACCGATACCTGGTCGTCTGGCACAGCAGCGCCGACCAGCTTCTTCCTTGCTGGGTACCAGCAGGTAGGTAACTTCCTGTACGTGGTGGGTGGCTTCGGCCCAGGTGCGCCTAGTAACAACACAACCAGCTTGCGTTTAGATCTTAGTTCTGGAACCTGGGACACGGGGCCTGCATTCACGCAGGCCAGGGCGGACTTCGGCCTTGCCTATGATGCCGCTCAGAACAAGCTATACGCAATCGGTGGAGACGCCGACGGCGGTGGCTTCTTCGACTCGACTAACCTGGTTGATGAGCTCGATGTATCAGCCTGGCCTGGTGGAACCTGGTCATCCTCAACACCCAACCTGCCATCGCCCAATCGCCAGGCGAATCAGGCTGGCTTCTACGGGGGAGGGAACATCTGGAGTGTAGGAGGCCTGGACGGGTTCACTTTCACGTTCCTGCCTGATGTGCTAGCTCGCCCGAGCTGTTCTGGCACCGGTGGGGCATGCACGCTTCAGCCGTGGACCATTGTGGCTAACTATCCTGAGGTCCTCGAATCAGCTGCCATTTGCACTAATGGCACATTTATGTATGGCGCAGGCGGTAATGCTGGAGGGTTGCCAACGAGCGGCTTTTATCAATACGACGGCAGCAGTTGGAGCACGCTAGCTTCGTTGCCGAATGCCATCTACGACGCGCGGTCGGTGTACGCAGCCAACGTGAACAAAATCTATGTCTTCGGCGGCATAGACTCGAGCTTCTTCGTCGTCGACACAACCTATATTTACGATATTGCCACGAACACCTGGACGACAGGAGCGCCCATGCCTGCCCCACGGTTTTTCCCGGCTACGGTATACTATGATCCGACTGGGCTAATTTACGTAGCCGGCGGGATCGATGACACCTTCGCCGAAACCAGCACGACCTGGATCTATGATCCGGTTGCCGATACTTGGGACAGCGGCACGGGCGCGCCCATTCCCGTGGCGATGGGTGGCAGCGCGGTCAGTCTTGTTGGCCAGAACATGTATCTGCAAGGTTCGTTTGGCACCGGCGCCACTAACTTCAACTACGCTTACGACATTGTGGCTAACACGTGGACGCAAAAGGCGAATATGCCTGCTGCTGTTTACGAGGGAGCTGGTGCGGCCATCGGAACCAACACCTACGTAGTTGGCGGCGGCGATCCGTTCAGCGCGCCTGGCAGCATCAAGGGCCAGAGGAAGAACTCGAAGGTACGGAAGGCTTCAATGGCAAGGCCGGATACCTCGTTTAGTACGACCTACGTATACGACACGGTGAACGATAGTTGGAGCACCGGGCCGAACACAAACGTGGCGCACTCTTTCACAGGCGGGACAGCGGTCGGCAACGATCTGTATGTCGTCTGCGGGTTTGACGGAGTAAGCGGTGATACCAACACGGTAGAACAGTCGCACTGCGGCGCCGGAGGAGGAACACCTACACCAACACCGACTGCAACCGCGACTCCAACCGGGTCGCCCGGCGGAAGCTGTCCGCCGGTAATTACCGAGTCCACCAGCCAGGCGATTGTTGATGGCAACTCGGTGTCGTGCAATGCCGGCGGCATTACTACCCAAAACAGTTACTGGCGCGCGTTTAACATGAATACGTTTACTGGCGGCCAGGATTATAACATTACGTCAGTCCAGTTCGCGATTGAGCAGGCCGCGGGTGGAGGTGGGGACCAGCCGGCGACGGTTAATCTGTATGCCAACCATGGCTCGCCATTCCCCGGCGGCGACTGGCAGTCGAACCTGATTGCCAGCGTGCCGATCACCATTCCGGACCAGGTCGATAGCATCTTCACTGTTCCAGTAACAGCTACGGCGCCAGGCTCGGCGCTGGAGCTGGTGATGGAAGTGAACATACCAGATGGCACGGCAGAGGGTAATGTGTTCTTCATCGGTTCGAACACTGATCCCGAGACCGCCCCGAGCTACCTGAGCGCGCCAGATTGCGGAGTGAATGACCCGACGCCTACCGGAGACCTCGGTTTCCCGGATATGCACATTGTGTTTGATGTGAATGGCAGTTGCCCGGGTGCTACGCCTTCACCGACACCTACAGCGACGGCAACGGCGCCGCCCATATCACCGACACCGACGGCAACTGCAACTGCAACCGCGGCTGCAAGTGGAACGCCTACGGCTACGCCAACAGCAACGGCGACGGGCAGCCCTAGCAGACCTACGCCCACTCCAAGACCGCGGCCTACACCGTATCCACGACCCACGCCGTAAGGGTACTAGCCCTGATTGCCGAGGGATCGGTGATCAGTGAGAAGTGATCAGTTAAGCAGGAACTCGCGAGGCAACTCGCGAGTTCCTTGCTTTTGTGGCACAGGCATCTTGTCGGGCAGCCATGCCACACTGTCGGGCCGGCGCGCGTATCACCTGCCGACTACGGTTCCTAGACATCATGCAGGATGGTTCCTCATAGCCAACATGGCTGCGTTCCGCGTGATCCATGGCTTCATGATAAGATTTTCCGTAAAATCTTGACATGTCGCCGGCCTTTTCAGTAAAAGCGCCATATAAATTGGATGTCAGCCAGCTTTGGCTGACTCGGCCGCCAGGCTGCCCAGCCTGGCGAACTGCCGTTGGGCAGGCTGGCAGCTTGCCAGCCGAGTCAGGCTAGCAGTCTGACATCCGTACCCCTAATTCTATGATTAAAAATGCCTATCCTACATCGCCGGTCCCCTTGCGGCGTATTTTCTCTTCATTATTCCTTGTCGCAGCCGTTGTAGCGCTAGTTGCTGCTGTCGCTTCTTCCGACGCTGTCGGCCAACGCGTTGGCGGCAAGCCGGTCAACATCGCGAACAAGATCGCGCCATGGGTGGTGGAACACACCGCCTACGGACAGCAGGCTGAATTTTTTGTCGTGCTTGCTGACCAGGCCGATCTGAGGCCGGCGGGCAACTTGCCAACCAAGGCTGAAAAAGCTCGCTTCGTTTATCAAACTCTCTCCCAAAAAGCCCGGAGGACTCAGGGGCCGCTCCTCGAATGGTTACACGAACGCAACATCAAACATCAGTCCTTTTACATTGTTAACGCCATTCTGGTGAACGGCACCCGTCAGATTGCCGAAGCGCTGGCTGCGCGCGCAGACGTGGCGCGCATTGAGGGCAATCCATTGATTCACAATAATCTTCCTCAACCCGATTCAGCGGAGCAAGCGTCTGCCACCTCGGGCGAGCGCCCTGCGACGATCGAGCCAGGAATCACTTATACGCATGCGCCGGATGTATGGGCGCTCGGATTCACCGGGCAAAATATCGTTGTTGCGAGTGCCGATACCGGCGTTCGCTGGACGCATAACGCGCTCAAGTCTCACTATCGAGGTTGGGATGGAGCCAACGCGGATCACGATTACAATTGGCACGACTCCGTTCATGATAGCGTAGGCAACGTATGCGGGAATGATTCGCCTTTCCCGTGTGACGACCTGGCTCACGGCACACACACTACCGGCACAATGGTCGGTGACGACGGCGCGGGTAACCAGATTGGGATGGCGCCCGGGGCAAAGTGGATTGGCTGCCGTAACATGGACGCCAACACAGGTACGCCAGCCAGATACATCGAATGCATGCAATGGTTCCTGGCACCTACCCGGATTGACGGCAGCGACCCCGACCCGACGAAAGCGCCGGACATCAGCAACAACTCCTGGGAGTGCCCGTCTTCAGAGGGTTGTTCCTTTGACACGTTGCAAGCTGCTGTCGAAGCACAAGCTGCTGCTGGTATTATGATGGTATCCGCGGCACAAAACTCCGGGCCAGGATGTTCGACTGTGCAAAATCCACCCGGAATTTACGAGGCAACCTACACAGCAGGAGCCTTAAACACGGGTACCGATACGATAGCTGGGTTTAGCAGTCGCGGCCCGGTTACGGCTGATGGAAGCGGGCGGATCAAGCCTGATATCACTGCGCCGGGTACGGGCACGCGCTCGTGCACGAACGCCAGTGATACTTCATATGCAAATTTCAGCGGCACCTCCATGGCCACGCCACACATTTCCGGCGCCATGGCGCTGCTGTGGTCGGCACATCCGCAGTTAAAGCATCAGCTTACCACTAGCCGCGATACCTTGAACAACACGGCTCATTTTATTTCTTCGACACAGTGCGGGGACGCGGGGCCGCCAAACGACGTTTTTGGGTGGGGTCGGGTCGATATTCTCGCTGCGGTGAATGCAATACCGACTCAATCTGGACTTCTGTACGGCTCCACCGGCGGCCTTAATTCAGCCGGCGGCGGGCGGCTCTGGCTAATTGACGTGACGAACCAGAGCGCGAGCCTTATCGGCGATACGGGTTTCGATAAACTCGGCGGCATCGCCTTTGATAGCAACGGTACCCTTTACGGCGTCTCCGGAGCAAGCGGTGCCCAGGGAACCTTGATGACCATCGATCCCACCAATGGCACGCCGACGGTTATTGGATTGCTTTCCGACCCCGATGCGGCCGTTGACGGTCTCCGGTTCAATTCGCAGGGCGTTCTTTACGGAGGCTCCTTTAATAATACGAAAGGAGTCGGCCAGCTCCTGACAATCGATCCTTCGAACGCACAGGTCCTCAGCTCGCTGACATTAGTAGGCTCCGGGAATTCGTTTTGCCCAGGAATCGCCTTTGATTCTTTGGATATCTTATACGGCTCGCGCGGAAACTCTTCTGGACGATTAGAAGACCTCGATCTCATTGATCAGGTTACCGGCGTGCTGGCTCCTATCGGACCGATGGAAGCTGTCATCTCTGATATCGCAT
>QHOR01000366.1 GCA_003219395.1 Verrucomicrobiota bacterium
CCCCGCGCGGTCCCATTCGAGGAGTCTGCTTCTACAGCCTCAAACGCTTCGGCGACGGCGCGATCAATCTTGCCTTGGGCGCCAAAAGCCTTTGCGGCATACAGATGTTGCGTCACCGAAGCAACAATCCAGTAACTGGCGAAACTATTCATCGCCCAAACTAAAATCAGTACATTCAGAACAAATCGCAGACGTCTACCGCCGCGGGCAAGTGTTTCCCAACCGAGCGCGCCAAAGAAACAAAACGGCGTGAGTGCCGACAATCCATAGAACGCTTTCGCTTGTGCATAGGAGGGAACTCTGAGGGTCATAAAAATCAGACCCAGCACAATGACGGCTAAGAAGCCTAATAACAGAAACAATTCACTCGAAGGTTTTCGAATATACCGAATGATTGCGACGACAACGCCTATGAGAACCAGAGCCGTGGGAATAAGCGACCACAGATAACCGGCCAACAGTGGGAGGTCGTTCCAGGCTATGCTCAAGCTCGCGGTTCCACCGCACAAGCCATCGCCCCATAGCGTGGAGTAGATTCCATCGGCAAATCCGGAGAAGCCGCTGAAGAGTGGATGCACCAACGAGCGGCCGAAACGCAGGTAATCCTCCACTGTGTGATAACCGGGGTCCTGCCACCACGTAAACCCACTGACTACATCCCAATTGCCAATGAGCGGATTGCCGAATTTTAGCCAGACGCGTGCGTAATGCCAGCCGCATACAGTGAAACAAATCGCGAGCAGTAGCCCGAGATTCCGTAACGAGATTGCGATTGGCACTCGCGCGTAAACAACCTTGCCCACGATTGCGGCAATTGCGACCGGCAGCAGCAAAACTCCGGTTGCCTTTGTTAACATCGCCGCGCCGATCGCGAGTCCGACCCAAACGAATTGTGATGCGTGTAATGTCTCACTCTTCAGCAAACGCAAACAGAGATAAAGGGCCGTTGTGGCGAGAGCCGCAGCCAGGACTTCGTTAGTTACGTAGTGTGCCATGTACAACTGCATCGGGAGAAACGCCGCGAGCAAAACACCGATGAACGCGGCTCGGAGGACGAGCACGAGCCGCAGACTGAAAAAAACTAAGACGAACTGCGCGATGCCGAGGAGCGCTTGAAGCCAACATAATACGAAAACCGACATCTCATCGTCAACCGAGAGGTGGCAAAATGAAAGGCTTGCAGCGGCAATCACATAATAAAGCGGCGGCTGATACATTTCCCAGCCTTCAGTCGGCAACGGCATCGACCGGTGTTGCTGGATGTAGCTGATATATTTGAGATGCTCCTTCGAATCGAAGCCTCTGTGGAACGGCAACAGTCGTTCATTGTTCCAGAATAAGAACAGCCATAAGCCGGCAAGAATGAGCAGCAGGGTTGGTTCTCGCCATCGCCCTGTGAACTCATTAAAGCCGACGTTCCACAAAAACGTTACTACAGAAGCGATTGCAAAAAGAACGATCCAGAAGGGCCAGATTTTTTTCGCTGCATTAAACGGGCCCTCCCCAACAGCGATCGAATTACCCGGCCCGGGCGTCTTCGCTGCCACGGCCAATGCCGCCTGACGCCATGAGGAAGCAGCAAACGACACTTCCCAACTCTTGTCGCTGCGCAAGTTTGCTTGATCCGCAATCAAAGAAAGCCACAAAGCCGGCGGGCCATTGTAATTACAGACGCGCGCTTCTATGCTCGGCAATGTCGATGTTCGTAATCTCTTTCCAATTGCTCTTCGATGGAAAATGGACCGGCGTGCCATTGATCCTCAGTTCCGCGCGCCGCATTGCACAAATGCTCAACTGCGCCGTCGCTGGTCGATCCGTCAACACAAACTGCCGCCGGAATGTTGCGTCGAGACTAGCCGACCAATGTGCGTGTGCGTCAACGGCAGCAGGAAAGACTATCCACTCTGCCCGTTTGTCACGGCTCAAAAAATTGATAGCCGGATCATTCCTTGCGATCCGCGCAAGGATCAACATCGCGACACCTGCAAACGCAGCTATCGCAATCGCTCGATGCCACGGCTTGAAAACCAACATTGCGATCTACGTTTAGCATCATTCTGGCGCAACGCTCACTCGGGAAGACTGGAAGAAAGGATTGGATGCGCCAGCGAAATGAACAGAAAGTCAGCAGGTTAGGCACGTTTAATCGAACGTTCTCCCTGCCCTACGTGTCTGACGAGACCGTATGAAATCTACGCAGGAAATTACGCAGGAAGTTCGGGAACTGAGCCAATGGATTCCAGGCCTTCGCCAACAGGTCGGTCACGTTGTCATAGGCCAGAAATACTTGGTGGATCGCCTCTTACTCGGCTTGCTTGCGAATGGCCACCTCCTGCTCGAGGGCGTCCCCGGCGTGGCCAAAACACTCACGGTGAAAACAATGGCCGCCTGTATCCAGACCGGCTTCCAAAGATTACAATTTACGCCGGATCTTTTACCGGCGGATCTAATCGGCACCCTCATTTACAATCCGCGCACTGGGGAGTTTACCACCAAGCTGGGGCCAATCTTCTCCAATCTAATCCTGGCGGACGAAATAAATCGCGCTCCGGCCAAGGTACAGAGTGCATTGCTTGAGGCGATGCAAGAACGGCAGGTCACCATCGGCGAGCAAACCTATCCCCTCTCCGATCCGTTTCTGGTTTTGGCAACGCAGAACCCCATTGAACAAGAAGGAACCTATCAACTGCCGGAAGCGCAGCTGGACCGTTTCATGTTCAAATTGAATATTGGTTATCCGCAAAAGTCCGAGGAGCGAAACATTCTCGATCTCATGGCAACTTCGGCGCCCGATTTGCGAGTTGACCCGGTGGTTGATCCGAAGCAGATCATCGCCGCGCGCAATGTGGTCAATAGCATTTACATCGATGACCGGGTGAAGGACTACATCGTGGATGTCGTCTGGGCGACACGCGAGCCTGCGGCCTACAATTTAAGACTCGAAGGACTCATTCGTTATGGCGCTTCACCACGTGCGACGATTTATCTTGCGCTTGGCGCGCGGGCCCATGCCTTTCTGAACGGTCGCGGATACGTGACGCCACAGGACGTTAAGAGCATTGGCCCTGACGTGCTCCGACACCGCATCATCGTCAGTTACGAAGCCGAGGCGGAGGCGGTTAGCAGCGAAACGATCATTGAGAGGATCTTTGCCGGATTACCGGTGCCGTGATGCTGAAGTGATCAGTGATCCGTGAACAGTGATCGGAGATGCAGCCTGCCAAATCATTTCGAGATCTAAAGGTGTATCAAGCCGCGCGAGAAGCAGCGCGATCGGTTTTCGAATACTCTAGAAGTTTTCCGCGTGAAGAACGGTATTCGCTCACTGACCAGATACGAAGAAGTTCTCGCGCGGTGAAGGCGATGAAGCTCTCGGCGAAGCTTACGAAACGCAATCCTGGTTGGATGATGCTTTGGATGGAGCATACCTGTCGAAAGAAAAATTCCAAGATATGGATGAGCGATACGATGCGATTGGTGGCATGCTTTCAGGAATGATTGATCGGGCCGACGACTTCTGTAAACACGCACCAGGAACAGATTACCGCTCAATCGCACGCGAGGAAGATGGCTCACTGATCACCGATCACGTATGGACCCGAGCGAGATTCTGAAAAAGATCCGAACCCTGGAGATAAAAACACGCGGCCTCGTCGAGACCGCCTTCGCTGGCAATTATCACAGTGTCTTCAAAGGACGGGGGATGAATTTTGAAGACGTGCGCGAGTATCA
>QHOR01000191.1:0-9516 GCA_003219395.1 Verrucomicrobiota bacterium
GACATCTGCTTGGAAGACGGCTCGGTCGTGACCGGCATCGTCATTGGCAGAGCCACGTGACGACGGTGGGCAACGGCACCGGCCCGCTAGCGGGAATCCACGGGCAGGGAACGTTTGTGTTCACCGGCCCCGCATCGCTGACAGACGTCATCTATTATGTGTACACGCCCTGACGCGGCGGGTAGCGGGAAGAAAGGAAAAACCATGAATCCATTGATTTAATTAAAGAAAGCAACCCCAGTAATTTTCGTCATTTTGGCCTGCTCCGGGCTTTCGCCGATATCATTGGCGGTTAATCGACCGCGAGATGGAGGCTATCCTGGAGGCAACACCGCTGAGGGGCAAAAGCCCTTTTGAGCCTTACCACCGGCACATACAATACAGGAGTTGGTATATTCTCGCTTTTAAGTGTCACCGATGGCAACTTCTGCACAGGTGTCGGCGCCGGGACGCTCCTTGCCAACACGGCAGATCAAAATACGGCCACGGGCGCTGGGACGCTTCCGAGCGACACCATCGGCGAGGAGAATACGGCCGATGGAACGTTTGCACTTTTTAGTAACACCGAGGGCAACCAAAACACCGCAGTCGGTGATAGGCACTCTTTAACAACACAACCGGCAACAACAACACAGCCATTGATTTTCAGTCGCTTTATAGCAGCACGACCGCAGAAGGCAATACGGCTGTTGGCACGGAGGCGCTTCTATTCAACACCACCGGCTCCTTTAACGTGGCCGTTGGAGCATTGGCCCTGCGATGATACAGTACGGGAGGTTCAGGCTTCTTTAACAACGCCGTCGGTGCTGCCGTGCTGGATGACAATGTGGTTGGTTGCTGCAACAACGCCAGGACGTGGCTGAGATCAGCGCCGACCTGGTCAGTCGCGATAAGGAAGGAACACCCAAAAACTGTGCGTTACGAAGCTATCAATTCAGTGCTGCTCAATCAGTTCCTCAAAGCGCATCGCAAGCTTGAGGAGCACGAAAAGACCAGCACTCAGCTAAAATCGGCGATCGCTCAACAGATGGAAGCTGTCACTGCGCGTTTGCAAGAGCACGATGCCCAGATCCAGAAGGTGAACGCGCAAGTGGAATTGAGTAAGCCTGCGCCGCGAACTATCGCCGACAATCAATAAATGTTTTTTGTAGGCGCCCGGAATCCCGCCTATTTGCTGCCGGGCTTGACAGCTGGGATTTTGGCCAGGTCGCGTGGCAGATTATCTTCGGGAAAGTTTTCAACAGTCATTTCGACCAGGCTGACGAACGGACAACCAAAATCTGGTTTGGCTTGGACGCTCCGATCCACGATTACGCCGACCGCTGAGACGATACCGCCATGTGCGTGGACAATGTCGATTGTTTCCTGTACGCGTCCGCCGCGAGTCACCACATCTTCTATAACGATGAATTTTTCGTCCTGCGAAATTTGAAAACCTCGCCGCAAGACGAGCTTGCCTTCGTCTTTTTCGACAAAGATATGGCGCTTACCCAATGAGCGGCCGACCTCCTGGCCAACAATAATTCCGCCGAGCGCAGGGGAGATCACCGTGTCACAATCGAATTTGCGCAGTTTGTCCGCGAGCCACCCGCAAACGCGTGCAGCGACCGCCGTGTCCTGAAGAAGCAAAGCGCATTGAAAATACTCGCGGCTGTGTAAGCCGGAGCGCAAAATGAAGTGGCCATCCAACAGCGCACCTGTTTTGCGGAAAAGGGCGAGAATGTCCTCGCTCATTGGAGCAGAAAGCGCAGGCAACATGCCGGCCTGTTAACCAGACGTGTCATATGCCGTTTGTCCATCCTTCTCCGCGATCGCAACAACTTCGATTTCCACGTTTGCCCCCTTCGGCAACGCTGCGACCTGAACAGTCGAACGAGCTGGCGGATCGTGCTTGAAACAGGAGCCATAAATTTCGTTAACCGTCTGGAAATCGGCAAGATTCGTGAGGAAAATCGTTGTCTTAACAACATGATCGAAAGTCAGGGCCTCAGTTTTCAAAACGGCTGCGATGTTGTCGAGCACGCGGCGCGTTTGCGCGGCGATATCGCCGGGGACAATTTGGCCGGATTTTGGGTCGAGTGGGATCTGCCCGCTACAAAACAAGAAGCTTCCGCTGCGCACTGCCTGTGAATAGGGTCCAATCGCCCCCGGAGCTTCGCTTGTGGAAATGATTTTCTTCATGGAGTGCGATTGTAGCTGTAAACTTGTCGCGCACAATAAACACGGTAGGGCGCGACCGCCGGGCGCGCCGGCCCTACCTAATTGATACTGCGGGAATCTGACGGATATTAGAGGCTCAAATGGTTGGCTGGATTTTAAAGAAAATTCTTGGATCGAAGAATCAGCGTGAGCTTAGGCGACTGTCGCCCATTGTACGCCGGATCAATGAGCTGGATGAGCAATTCAAGAGCTTGTCCGATGACGAATTGCGCGCCAAGACCGCGGCTTGGAAGGAAGAGCTCTCCAAACTTCCCGAGCTGCAAGATCAATGGCAAAAGCTGGATGACATTTTACCCGAAGCGTTTGCCGTGGTGAAAAACGCGGCGCGCCGGCTGAAGGAACGGCAACAAGGTTTCAGCGTGTGCGATCAGCCTATGGTTTGGGACATGGTGCATTTCGACGTCCAGCTACTCGGCGGGATCGTGTTGCACAAGGGCCGGATCGCAGAAATGGCGACCGGTGAAGGTAAAACACTGGTTGCAACTTTGCCGCTTTACCTGAACGCGCTCACGGGCCGTGGAGCCCACCTGGTAACAGTGAATGATTACCTGGCACGACGCGACGCAGAATGGATGGGCCAACTCTACAATTTCCTCGGTCTCACAGTTGGATGTATCCAGCATGATCAGGAGCCGGATGAACGTCGCGAACAATACGCGATGGACATCACTTACGGAACGAACAGCGAATTCGGTTTCGATTACCTGCGCGACAACGGCATGGCCACAACGCGCGAACAACAGGTCCAGCGCGGCTATCACTACGCCATCGTCGATGAGGTCGATTCCATCCTGATCGACGAAGCGCGCACGCCGCTCATCATTAGCGGGCCGGCGACCGTTTCGACTCATCAATACGACAAATGGAAACCGCTCATCGAGCAGCTGGTGCGAAAGCAAAATATGCTTTGCAACCGGCTCGCCAGCGAAGCGATTGAGAAATTCGAACAGGGCGATGTCGAAATCGGCGGACGCGTCATGTTCAAGGTGAAGCTCGGTCAGCCGCGTAATAAACAGCTTCTGCGCATGATGGAAGATCCGGATAAGCGACGCGCCGTCGATAAAGCCGAGCTTTCGTTTTACCAGGACACGCGCAAGGAAGAATTGTTCCAACTGAAGGAGGAACTCTTTTTCACCATCGATGAAAAATCCAATGAGGCCGATCTTTCGGAGCAGGGCCGCGCCTTTCTCAACCCTGACGATCCAAACGCATTCGTATTACCGGATTTGATCAGCGAATTCACAGAAATCGATCTGGACCAGACGCTCTCGCCGGAGGAGAAGGACAAGCAAAAAGCGGAACGCCAGCAACATTGCGATGCGCAGGCCGAGCGCATCCATAATATCTCGCAGCTACTTCGCGCCTACTGCTTGTTCGAGAAGGATGTCCAGTACGTCATCGAGGATAACAAGGTCGTAATCGTCGATGAGTTCACGGGGCGCAAAATGCCAGGGCGGCGCTGGAGCGACGGATTACATCAGGCAGTCGAAGCGAAAGAAGGCGTCCAGATCGANCCAAACGCTGGCTACGATCACCATTCAAAATTATTTCCGGCTCTATCAGAAGCTGGCGGGAATGACTGGCACGGCCGAAACCGAAGCGGCCGAGTTTCACGACATTTACAAACTCGACGTGAACATGATTCCGACGAACCGCCCCGTGCGACGCACGGATCACAACGATCGCATCTACAAAACGCGGCGCGAAAAGTACAATGCGGTAATCAGGGAGATCAAGGAAGCTCATGCGAAAACTCAGCCTGTGTTGGTCGGCAGTGTGAGCGTAGAAGCTTCAGAGCTGCTCAGTCGAATGCTGAAGCGCGAGAAGATTCCGCATAACGTGTTGAACGCAAAATTTCACATGCAGGAGGCCGAGATCGTGGCGCGCGCCGGTCAACCTGGCACCGTCACGATTTCAACGAACATGGCCGGCCGCGGCACAGACATTAAGCTCGGTCCTGGCGTCAGAGAATTGGGTGGGTTGATGGTGGTTGGCACGGAGCGTCACGAAGCCCGTCGAATCGATCGGCAGCTGCGCGGGCGTTGTGCGCGCCAAGGCGACCCCGGCGCATCGCGGTTCTATGTCAGTTTCGAAGACGATCTGATGCGCAATTTCGGCGCGGCTGATCGAATGACGAAGATCATGGAGCGTTTCGGTCTGGAGGAAGGGCAGGAGCTTGAGCATCGGTGGCTGAATAGGTCGGTCGAGACAGCGCAGAAACGCGTGGAACAGCGCAACTATCTAATCCGCAAACGCACGTTGGACTTCGACGACGTGATGAACATGCAGCGTGAGGTGGTTTACACCTATCGGAATGAAGTGATCGATTCCGAAGAACCTCGCAAACTTATCTACGAGGTGATCGACGAAGCCGTGCCGGCGAAAGTGAAAGAGTATCTCGACGTCGATGAGCCCAATTACACGGGCCTCATGCATTGGGTGAACACGACTTTCCCGCTCGGTTTGACGCAGGAAAAAGCGCAGTTCGAGATGCGCGCAGTTGACGAAAACACGCAATTTCTGATCGAGAAGATCAAGGCAGCATACGAACGCAAGTCGAGCCATGAAGAGCCCACGGCGGTCAAAAGCCTGGAGCGCTACATCATACTGAACGCGATTGACCGACTCTGGCAGGAGCATCTCTACGCGATGGACGCATTGCGAGAGGGCGTCTACCTCCGAGGTTACGCGCAGAAGGATCCGCTCATCGAGTACAAGACCGAGGCCTACGACATGTTTGTCGAGTTGATGGCGAATATTAAGAACGAGGTGCTGAACAATCTGTTCCGCAGCACCTCGAACCTGCAGGCATTCGAAAATTTCCTGGCGACATTACCGCAATTCCTCATGCGCGAGCATGCGCCGACCGCACCCACTGCAGGCGCCGATGCGCGCATGCGTCAGCCCGTTGGCGAATTGGTGGGAGTCGCGGCCGGAGATGGTGATGGTGCAGGCGAGGTATCGATCGATCTTCCGGTTCGTCGTTCAATACCAAAAGTGGGCCGCAACGAACCGTGCCCCTGTGGCAGCGGTAAAAAATACAAAAATTGCTGCGGGCGCACCGCGTAACTACATATCGAAAGCGGCGGAGCGCCGCCGCAGTCCGAGACGCAAGCGATCGGCATGCGCTCGAAATGCCAGGTCAAGAACGTTGGGGCAATTCGTAAGTCGTGATCTCGAGCGCGTGCCCGTCGGGATCGCGAAAATAGACTGAATGCGAAATTTCGTGGTCTTGAAATTCAAATTCGATTCCGCGCGCTTTCAATTCCCGCTGCGCGGCCAGAAAATTTTCGCAGTCCGCGCGAAAAGCGAGATGAAGCATCCGAAGTTCGCGGTGACTTAAAGATGTCGGTTTTGCATCCGGCTTCGCGGGGAACAGCGCAATTCCGGTATTCCCCTTACCAATAAAAGTCGGCACTCCGTCCCACGCACCTTCGTGAAGTCGCTCGAAACCGAGAACTTCAATATACCATTTCACTGATCTCTCGATGTCGCGCACGCCGAGAGCTACGTGATCGATTCCTTCAAGTTGCATCACATTTATCCGATTTGAATTTCCGGCGGCATCTCTGGGTTCATCAGGGACGCGCCGCCATCTGCGTAGATTACCTGCCCGGTGATCCAGCGCGATTTTCCGAACAGAGGAGTGAAACCACATCGCCGACATCCGAGGGCGTTCCCAAGCGTCCCATCGGTGTCCAACCGCGGCTGTGCCAATCCCGAATCAGGTGTTGGACCTGTTCAGGCAATGTGTTCATGACGCTGTCCTCAGTCCATCCCGGGCTGATCGCGTTCACGGTGACGCCGCGTTTCGCAACGGCCACGGCAAAGTACCTAACGAGCGATTCCAGTGCTGCTTTCGCCGATCCCATACCGACCCATGGCTGGAGCCCGCCAGTACGACTTCCTTGAGCGTAGGTAATCGCAAAGATTCTTCCTCCTTCATTCATTAATGGCAGCGTTTCCCGAACTCCGATTAGAAAGGCCGTCGCTTGGGAATCCAACGCTGTATCCCACTGTTTTAGGCTGATCTCGAGAGGGGGCTGATAGAAGGTGGGCGCTTCCGGCCTGGCATTGCTGACGAAAATGTCGAGCTTCCCGAATTCTCTATTGAGCTTGCGAAACATCGCACGGATTTGATCCGGTCGCATGATGTCCGCCTGCACAAGAAAACCATCAGATCCACGCTTACGAATTTGTCCGAGCGTCTCGATTGCAGCACCTTGATTTTGGAAGTAGTGAACCGCGACGTTAACGCCGCTTTCTGCCAGCGCGAGAGCAATTCCTTTTCCGATTCCGCGCGAACTGCTAGTGATCAGCGCGTATTTTCCCTTGAGACCCATATGAACCTGCTCCGGTTTAGAACGAGATTCAGCCGCGGCGTAGATGTGTGCAAGCGTGATCTGTAGCCGTCTTGCATCTAAAGCAAAGTTAAGCCGCCGCCTTGAACGAAGGGGTCAGCGTCAGCGGGCGGTGCGAGTCGGGCAGGTTGGCGTGCGCGGCCGAGTATCCAAGACGACGTGATGCGTACATCACCTAATCTCCGTGCCCGCGATGATAGACGAGAGCAACATCCCCCGTTTCAAGCAGCGACTTGAGATTCGATATGACCATCGGCCAGCCCATCGAGACGGCTCCGATGAACTTGGAATCCGGCCGTTCAATGGAATGGGTGAGTGTGAGCTTCCCGGACGCCCCAATGGGCTCAATCTCGTAGACGCAACGGGAGTTGCCCTCTGCCTTAAACTCGGGCTTCCATTCACATCGCCAACTCATCACCAGCCGCTTCTGCGGAACGTTCTCGAGAATCTCGCCCGAGTCCATCAGGCGGCCGTCAGCATACATTCTCCACGTGGAGCCGACCTTCCATTCGCTTTCGACGCTCATTCCGAACCGATACTTCTTTATTATCTCGGGTGTTGTTAATGCCCGCCACAGTTTCTCGGGGGTTGTGCGGATGTAGGTAACGTAAACAAATTTCGATCCAGCCATGACATTCTCCTAAGTGTGCGATTCGCTTCTTTGAGCCATTGGCAGCGCGAATGTCGCCTAACGAGACACAAGACGAGCGACCCGGCATTTTGAAGAGAGGTCTCCCATAGCCCTGGGCGTTTACAAAGTGCTGGTTCGCTGCATCGCCTGGGTACCTCTTGTTAGCATCTACTGCGGCATTTTGAATTTTTTCCAGCGCCGTTCCTGCTCGTCGGGCGGGACATCCTCGACCTGTGTGGCCACCCACCAAATGTTGCCGCAGGGATCTTTGATCCCGCCATACCGCTGACCCGAAGGCAAGGTCATCATCGGAAAAACAGAAACTCCGCCGGAGCTGAGCGCTCGATGATAGACGGCGTCGCAATCTGCCACATACAGGTAAATCGAGGCGGGCATCGGCCCGAACTCCGGGGTGGGGTCTGCGAGCATGCGCATCGAATCTCCGATTTGCATCGTAGCATGCATGATTGCGCCATCGGACCGCTTTTGCTGGAAGATCACCGTGCCCTCAAACGCTGCGGCAATGAACTCAACCAATCGCGATGCACCTTGTGCGACTAGGTAGGGGGTAATGGCGTGAAATCCTTGAGGAATTGGGTTTACAGGCATTTGATTATGTATGATTGATTTTCAGCGCAGACCTTCATAGGCCTAACGAGAATAAGATCAACCATCGCTGATGACAGCAAGACCGGCCTGAAATGAACGCGTGTTAGTCATCGGAACGTGACGCCGTACGCGGTGAAGTGGTTGGCTGCATCGCCTGGTTAGGCTTTGCCAGAACTCGCGGCCAGCAGAAATGCACTCCCCGCAGCGGCGAATACCGAGGAGTCCAGTGGTGCTTTCACCCCCAGCGCGAATGTCATCGTGATGGCAAACGACAATAATAGAAGGCCGGCAGCAAGTGCAAACCATCGCAACTGCCAGCCAATGAGCAAGCCAATAGCGAGAATCACCTCCGCCACAGTTGATGTCCAGGCGAGAATAGGGATAGAAGCTGGGGGAGCGAACCAATTAAGCTTGGCAACATAATCGATAAAGGCCTGCCAGGTGCCCCACGCAACATTGGGCGCCCCGGCAGGACCCCAAAGGCCGAATCGATCTGCCACGGCCGAGAGGAAGCCGGCCGCCAACGCTACCCGAAGAAACCATTGCGCTGCCGCCATCAGTGTTCCGTTCTCCATATATGTTCGCTACGTTTAGACCTAACGAGAAGTAGACGAACATTCGTAAAAAAACGCGAACATTTCTTCGTCCAATCCGGCCATTATGTTGCCGCTTGCTTCCACGCCGCGGCGTGGGCGCGGACCGGATGATCGAAACCTTTAAGCGTTACTTCGCCTAAATCTTCGAAAAACAATCCTTTGCCGAGACATAGCTCGGCGATCACGTTCGATACGAGGATTTGTTCCGGCTGCGCGTGACCGCATAAGCGGGAAGCCAGTTGAACTGTCGACCCGAAGAGATCGTTGTGTTGCTCGACCGGTTCGCCAGCCGCGGCGCCGACTCGAACCTTCAGCCGGCGGTCGGGATTCGATTCCACATGCTTTGCCAAGTCACGTTGGACCTGAATTGCGCATCGAACCGCGCCCGCGGCCGAGACAAATGAGGCCATGATGCCGTCGCCCGTGTGCTTTACCTCGCGACCGCCCAAAGCCGACAACGCATCTCGCACAATCACGTCGTGCACCCCGAGGATCGCAAGCGCCGCTTCGTCGCCGAGCGATTGAGTTAACGTTGTTGAATTCACAACATCCGTGAACAAAACGGTTCGAATTCCCGGGTCGCGTGCATCGGCCCCGGCGTCCGGTAACACGGCTGCTCCGGCTGAATTTGTTTCGACTCCGCCCATAAAGCCTTCTACAAGCTCAGGCTGTATTTCAATCAGCTTCTCGGCCACCAGGCCGTGCGCTTCGCGATGAACGCATTGGGCCGCCTCGGCGCTTGGCGCGTGAACGAGACAGAAAACCTTTCCTGCTTTTTCGTTGACCCAGTATTTGGTGTATTCGACGCCATATTTCCGCTGGATGGCCATGTCTTTCGCGTGGGCTTTCGCGACATCTTCCGCAGTGGTTCCCTGTGGAAGATTGTGAATGTCCATGTACAACGGCATGGCGGGGGAAGTTACCGCGATATCACCCGATGCAAAACGCTGATGCTGGCAGGGTGTCTGAGCGTTTGGTAAACGACGCAATAGCGCTCGGTCAGGCGAATCAGTGTGGCGAGCTGCTCTTCGTTGGCGTCAGTATCCAAGTCGAAGTTCAGCCGGATTTCCTTGAACCCAACCGGTACGTCCTTGGAAAT
>QHOR01000191.1:9528-10051 GCA_003219395.1 Verrucomicrobiota bacterium
ATCGTCGCGTTGCGAAGTAGAATGTTTAGAGCGGTAGCGACCGCACTCAGCGTGACTCCCGCGCAGCTTACGAGCGCCTCGAGCAACATGTCTGCAGAACACGCGCTCTGTCCATCACCCCCGGTGGCCGGATGAAGCCCTGCTTCGACGCGGGCCTTTCCCGTTTCTATTTTACAGGTGATGTTTTCGCCGATTCGTCCTTCTGCCCTGAGCATGACCAATGCGGTCTCAGGATGCTCTCGATACTGCGCCTTTAGGGGCGCCTGTGACGCTTTGAGTTCTTCAGAGTTCATCAGGTGTTGTTCTCATTACCACGTGTTGCGGAATTCGTAGTATTCTCACTAACATCGCGCGTCAGCCCGGTCCAAATCTCTGAAAAGATAAAAACCGTTTTGGCGGTTTTATGCAAGGGAAGCCGTTGAAACGGCTTCTGCGTTTCTTTGCGCCTGACACTCGGCTGAGGTTGTGTGTTACTGAGACGAGTTAAGCGATTGCCTATTGCTGCGTCTCAATCGTGCGGCTG
>QHOR01000191.1:10078-11292 GCA_003219395.1 Verrucomicrobiota bacterium
AAAGAAATTGTCCGGATCGTATTTCCTTTTGATCTCAACCAGCCGCTCGTAATTCCTTCAGTTATTTGTTTCACGATTTTGCGGCCAAAGCGAGTTACGTCTCAGCATTTTCATTGAGGTATACCTCGGTATGCCACTAATATATCCTTCAATCAAAGCAGGCGATGTTTGACGCGGATAGATCTTGGACCCGGCGAGGCTTCTTGAAACTCGCCGGCCAAGCGGGCTTGCTTAGCGCTGTTCCGACGCTCGCGACTGCTGCGGCCGCTCTCAATCCCGATGCGGTGTGCATTTCGATCCTGCACACGACGGATTTGCACGGTCATATCCTGCCAACATCCGACTACGACGGAACTTCGGATCGCGGTGGATTAGCACGTTGCGCGACGCAAATCAGCCGATGGCAGCGGGAAAATCCCAATTCGATACTGATCGATGTCGGCGACGTATATCAGGGCACCGATGTCAGCCTTCGCAACAAAGGCGCGTTGATGATCGATCTACTCAACCATCTCGAATATGACGCCTGGGTGGTTGGCAATCATGAATTCGATTGGGGAAGGCCATGGTTCGAACGTGCATTGCAACAATCAAATATGCCAGTTCTTGCCGCGAACATGGTGATGGAAGGAAAATCTGCCGGCGAATTTGCAGATGCGAAGCACCCGTTTGCAAAAATTCAGCCGTTCATTTTGAAGGACATTGCCGGAATCAAGATTGCGATCATAGGTATCACGACACCAGGGATGCATTTTTGGCTTTGGCCGGAATTTACCCGTGGACTTGATTTCCGGCATCCGGTCGAGCCGGTTCGTCGCGCGATTGGGAGCGCGACCAGCCAAGGCGCGGACGCCATCGTGCTAACAGGTCACATGGGACTCAAAACGCGCACCGGCGGCGATGATTTTGCCAATACAGTTATGGCGTTGACTTCTGAATTCCCGAACGTGGCAGTGTTTATTGCTGGGCATACGCATCAAGACGTCCCGAGTCGGCTAACGAACGGCGTCTTGTTTACCCAAGCGGATCATTTCGGAATCCATGTGGGGCGTGTCGATCTGGTTTTCGATCGTAATTTAAAAAAGCTGCTGCGCCGCGAAGCGATCTCCGAGCTGATGGATCACCGCTTCGCGTGCGATCAGATCGTTCTTTCACGAGCGAAGTCGTCGCTTGCAGAATCGAGCGCCGCTATTTCGGCACGAATTGGTGAGGTG
>QHOR01000191.1:11304-13264 GCA_003219395.1 Verrucomicrobiota bacterium
TGGACGAAGCCACCCCGGCCGGCCAAGTGATGTCGAGAGGCTGATCGGAGCCGCAATCATGGAAATGTTGTTGGAACGAAATGTGCCGATTGATGGAGTGATGCACGGGACGTTCAATGACCAGGGCGATTTGATCGCTGGCCCGAAAACCGTTAACGACGTCTGGAACATCATTCCTTTTGAGAACTACATTGTGACGGCGCAACTCTCGCCCCAGGAAATAAAGATCGCGATGGAAGATGTGTTCGCCAGCCACGAAAAGCGCAATCTGCTTGGCTTCGAGCTGAAAACGCAGGGTCGCGGCGACAACTGTAAAATTGCCTCGATGACTCTGGCTAATGGGGTGCCGCTGGATCGGAACAAGAAATATGTGATCGCGTTCAACAGTTTCGATGCACGCAGTGCCGGCCATCATTTTATGAAATTACGCGCGTTCCTCGAGCGGTCAGAGGCTAAGTGCATCCTGCATCCAGTCCAAACGCGTGACGCGCTTATTGGTTACTTCCAACGTCACAAAATCGTGCATCGGATGGCCGCGACAAAGCCGGTGGCAATTGCGGCATAAGTTCAGTTCTCCTTGCAAAAACGACGCATCCTGCTTGCCTATTCCGCCATGCGACTCGGAACATTTTGCCTAATTGCTTTGCTGTTCACGGTGGAATCTGGGTCGTCGCAAACGCCAAAACCTGTCTCTCCTTCACCAACACCGGCGCTGCCGGAGTTCCGGCCTGCACTGCTCGGGAAGGGCCCCGAAGCGCTAATAAATAAAATCGACACTGCCGATCTGATTAAAAAGGGTCAGAAAGACGGCGCTGTCATGTTCTCCTGCCTTGTGGCTCCGACCGGCGATATCGTTCGGAGTGCCTGTTATCGCGGTACAAAGGGATCGGAGTTGCTCGAACAGGAAATACTGAAACGCTTGGCAAAGGCGAAATTTGTTCCCGCCATTCACAATCACCAGCCGGTCATCGCGGTTTTCTACGGCACGGTGACGTTCGCTGTCGTCAATGGCAAGCCGCGACTGCGGATTTTTGACAATCAGCAGTTGGAGGAACTACAAAAGGAAAATGACTTCATCGATCCACAACCCTATGTTGGTCCGGGTTCAAAGTTCACCGGAACACATTATCCCGACACGGGAACTACAGTCGCGCTAACCGGCGTTGCCGAACTTGCACTAGATGTCGATGCCGCGGGAAATCTGAAGAACATCCAGGTCGTAAACGAGGAGCCTCCTTATCTGGGTTTCGGGCAGGCGGCGCTGTCCGATTTCAATGGGGCAAAATTTATTCCAGCATTCCGCAACGGCAAACCTGTCGACAGCAAAGTCAGGGTTCCAGTTTATTACAAGCCGTAAGGCTTTGAGATTAGTCGGGCGCAATTTGCCCGCATGGCGGCCGAGTCCGCGAACCGGAGCGTATCCACAACTTCGAAGGCGGCGCGCGATTTTGCGTTTTTTGTGCAACGGGCAATTTCTTAGCTCGTAGACGTTTTCGAATTTAGTTGGTCAGATTTCCGCATACAATTTTTTATGCTTCGTCGCTTTGTCGCTATGCTTGCTTTTTTGTGGCTCGCCTCTTCTGTTTCCGCTCAGAGCACTAGTTCCAATACGCGGCCTCGCGCGGTGGATTTAGGGCTGAAAGTTGGCATTCTGCCGACTGGCTCACTCAATGCCATCACGGATGTTGCCGGAGTTGAAGTAGGGCATACGACAATAATTCACGAAGACAATGTCCGCACCGGTGTTACAGCTGTTCTGCCACATTCGGGTAATCTTTATCGCGATAAGGTTCCCGGCGGGATCTTTGTTGGAAACGGGTTCGGCAAGCTCACTGGGTCGACGCAGGTCGATGAAATGGGTGAGATTGAAACACCGATCGTGCTGACAAACACTGCGAGCGTTCCGCGGGCCGCAGACGCGGTGACGACGTATGTTCTGAGGTTGCCGGAAAACGAAAAT
>QHOR01000192.1:0-427 GCA_003219395.1 Verrucomicrobiota bacterium
CGTCGGCTACAAGAATTGCGGCTGAAACAGCAGCTACTACAGCGGACAACGCGAAAGGCATTTGGGTAACATGCGCGTTACCGAACGACAGATCGAATTCCTTGCGGCTGTCTTGATTGTTGTGTTTTGTCAGCGGCTCGGAATAATTCCGATCAGACAAAAACAAATCGATAACTTCATATTATGAATGCTCCAGCAAATCCAAACCAAGCACTGTGGGAAAAAGGCGATTTCACGCGCATTGCCGATACCATGCGCGAAAGCGGGGAGGCGCTCGTGCAGCGACTCGGAATCACGAAAGGACTCAAGGTGCTGGATCTCGGCTGCGGCGATGGCACGACGGCACTGCCCGAGGCGAAACTCGGCGCAGACGTGCTGGGCGTCGATGTCGCGCGCAACCTGGTTGAGGCTGCGAACAAGCGGGCGG
>QHOR01000192.1:479-7089 GCA_003219395.1 Verrucomicrobiota bacterium
CAGTTGCCGGACAAGGCCTTTGATCTCGTGGTCAGTATCTTCGGCGCGATGTTTGCGCCCAAGCCGTTTGAGGTGGCAAAAGAGATGGTGCGAGTGACGCGGTCCGGAGGCCGCATTGTGATGGGCAACTGGATTCCAAACGATCCCACACTTGTCGCGCAGCTTTTGAAGATCAGCTCAAAATATACGCCGCCGCCGCCGGAAGGTTTCGTCAGCCCAATGACATGGGGTATCGAGAGCAATGTGATCGAGCGTTTTGCCTCGGCAGGAGTGCCGGCGGAGAATATCTCGTTCGTCCGGGACACGTTCACCTTCAACTTCCCCGGCACGCCCTCAGAGTTCGTGGATGAATTCAGGAAATATTATGGGCCGACCATGAATGCGTTCGAGGCTGCGGAAAAAAAAGGTGAAGGGAGCAAGCTGCAGAAAGAACTGGAAGAGCTGTTCGACAGCGAGAACAAAAGTCAGGATGCTACTTCCATCCCTGCAACCTTCCTCCGCGTTACGGTCACTGTTTGAAGCATTGCCTCCAGCAGTGACTGCGCAACGTCACGGTTTGCCTGGTTTTTTCTTGCCTTGCGGTTGTCCGCCGCTCGGATGCGGGCGATTACCTCCGCCTGTCGCCGGCGGACGTTTTCCCATTTGAGCGTTATGCGTTGCCATTTGGGGACCATGCGCAGCCGTCTTTGGCTGGCCTGACCGTGAAGTCGTTTGGCGGGGTTCGTGAGCGGCCCCACCTTCGCGCCCGGCCGTTTTGCCGGAGTGCGTGTTGCCTTGGTTCCCTCCAACGTTTCGATTCCCACGATTTTCTGTCCCGCTTCTGTTTGCGAGATTCTCCGATCCGGTCTTGTTCCGGTTTGCTCCAGTGTTGCCTTGCCCTGTCTTACCTGCACCCGCTCCCTGAAGATTACGTTCAGTTGCATTCCCGGTCTTGTTTTCACCTTTGCCAGCTCCCGCTCCGGGTCCTTTTCCGGCTTGATCTCGGCCGGCGCCTGCGGCCTGACGATTAACTTCGGATGCGTTCCCGATTTTATTTTCACCTTTGCCTGCACCCGCTCCGGCTGCAGCGCCGGCTCCTTGTGCGCCAACCTTGCCTTCTCCAGTATTCTTGTTGAATGATTGGATCGCTTCCGGTTTGGGACGCCCCTTGTTCACCGACGCCTGGAGATTTCGATCTTTGGCTGCCGCTTGCTGCCGCGCAAGCTGCTGTGAAGTTGGTGGCATTTTTTTCGCGTTCGCGGCCGCGGCTTTCTGTTCCGCGGTCGGCTGGGCTTTCACGCCATTTGGACCGTTAAAGCTTGTACGGTTATTGGTCACTTGTTTGGTCACTGAGCGATCAACGTATGTATTACGAACGATGTTCGTATTGACGCGCGTAACGGCGGTGTTGTAGCGGAACGCGTTTCCTTCCCATCGGCCGCCCCAGTAGCCGTTCCCGGTGTAGCCATAGCCGTAGTTAATGCCTCCGTAAAAACCGACAGTCGGCCCCCAATAACCCTGGTTAAACGCGTAAACGCCGTTGTTCCAGCCCCACCAGGGTGGCGTCCAAAGCACACCGACTGAGGGAGGCGGGACCCACGCGCCTGGAACCCAGTAATAATCCCCGACATCATAACCATAACCCCAGTAACCGGGAGTCCAGAGATAGCCTTCGACCGGGCAGGGCGGTTGCTGATATACCGGCAGCGCCGGCGGAGCAAAGCCAACCGATATGCCTACCTGTCCGAAGGACGACGCCAATGGAAGTGCAAGAAGTCCAGCCAAAACTAAGGAACGCAATCTGATCATAGTTATTCTCCTAATACACGTAATTCGGCGCAGGTCATCAATCTGGTTCTGGATTGGGTTGTGGCCACGTGACTCGTTGACGTAAATCGTTGAATCAGCGAGCGCTGCCGCAACAAAGTAGATGCTTCGATTGCGCTCAGGATGGCAATGCCACGGGCACCGTCACTTCATTCTGTGGAATGTCTTCTGGAGCAATTCCAAATCGGATGCGCCGCGGTTCTTTTCCCGTGTCGTTTCAATCCACTTTTTCTCCAGCGCGTTTTTCGTTGGACGATCGGATTGGTAAAACACGCCGAAGACGCCCGGGAACGGAAGCGTCGCCAGCTTGTACGCGGCCAACTCGTCCGTCACATCGTGTCGTAGCTCGTCTTCCGGTGTGCCGTCCCATTTCTTTTCCTGGATCACTTCGAAGCTTCCGCCTTTCTTTGGGTTGGCTGGATCGAACACGTCCGGAAAAAATTCGACGCATTCGCTCAGACATTCGACGACGCTGAAACCCTGGTGATCGAACGCGCGCTCGATCATTTGGATCATGTGATTGACGTTGGCGGCGTGGGTGCGCGCGATGAACGTCGCTCCGCCGGCGATCAATTTTTTCATCGGGTTCACCGGCTGATCGATCGCACCGGTCGGGTCGGTCTTGCTTTTGAATCCAATAGGGGACGTCGGCGAAGTCTGTTTCTTGGTCAGCCCATAGACAAAGTTGTCCATGATGACGTAAGTCATGTTGATGTTCTTCCGCGCGCCATGATCGAGATGGTTGCCGCCAATGGAGAAACCGTCGCCGTCCCCGCCGAACAGAAAGACATGAAGATCGGGCCGGGCAAGACTGATTCCGGACGCGAGCGGAACAGCGCGGCCATGAATGAAGTGCGCACCGTGGCCGTTCACAAAATAGGGAAAGCGCGATGAGCAACCGATGCCGGCGAGGGTCACGATCTTTTCGTGTTCGAGCTGGCGTTTCTCGAGAACTTTGTAGAACGAAGCCAGAACAGCGAAATCGCCGCAGCCGGGACACCATGTGGGGTGATCGGCCGTGATTGCTTTCTTGGTTAATTTTTCTCTCGGGGGCTCAGCGATCGGATCAGCCAGGCCTGCCGCTCCCGATGAGGTCGTTGTCATGTTTGTTTCGTTCATAAAATCGAGATCATCGTTTAACCAACTCCTTGGGCGATCGACTCCGAGCGGGCAACCTCGACACTTTGTTCCCCGTCTCCTGAAACCGGCCGGTTCGGTGAATAGCCTCTGACTGAGACAAACTTGCCAGGAAAGACGCCTTGAAGAATTTCTTTCACGCGGAAGGTGAGACCGTCGGTCTTGGTGACGCTCTGGATTTTCGGGTCGCAATAACGCGCACGCAAAATAGTGGCGAGCTGTCCGAACCCGTAAACCCCCTGGTCGTTCATCTCTACCGTAACGACCCGCGTGAATTTCGCGAAGATTTTCTCGAGTCCGTTCGGCAACGGATGAACGTGGCGCAAATGGATGGCGCCAATTTTTTCCCCATGCTCGCGACCCATCTTCACAGCGTCGTGGATCGGCCCATAGGTTGAACCCCAGCCGACCAGCAGCGTTTCGCCTTACTGATCGCCATAAATTTCCGGTACTGGTATTTCTTCGGCGAGTTTGCGCAATTTGTTGCGACGCTTCGCCGTCATAGCCATGTGCAGTTTCGGGCTGCCCGTAGGATGGCCCATCTCGTCGTGTTCGAGTCCGCCGATGAGTGGATATTTTCCGTCAAGGATGCGCGTGCCGGGCGGGATGTGTTGTGTGATCCGCTCCAGATCGTACGGCTTGAAGCCGCCCTGGCGTGGTGTGAGATCAGGCTTCGGGTCGATCATCAACTTCGGAAGATCGGGCTCGTCAAACGCTTCGATGCGCGTGGCCAGCGAAGTGTCGCTCAAAATAAAAACCGGCGTGCTGTAGTTGCGCGCAATCCGGGCCGCTTCAATCGCTATATAGAAGCAATCTTCCACGCTCGCTGCTGCCAGCACAACGCGCGGACTGTCGCCGTGACTGCCAAAGATCGCCTGATGCAAATCGCTTTGCTCAACATTTGTCGGCAATCCCGTGCTCGGGCCGCCGCGTTGAATATTGCAAATGATGAGTGGGATCTCCGCCATTGACGCCCAACCGATCGCTTCGGTCTTAAGTGAGATGCCCGGTCCGGCGCTGCCGGTGACCGCAAGATATCCTGAATACGAAAATCCGAGAGCCAGGGACACCGCGCCCAGCTCGTCCTCGGCCTGCACGAAAATTCCGCCGTATTTTGGCAATTCGCGCCGGAGTGTTTCCATGATGGACGACCACGGCGTGATGGGATAACCAGCGCCGTAGCGCACACCGGCGGCGATCAATCCGTAGGCGAGGGCCTGATTGCCGTCCATCGTGATCTGGGCACGGCCGCTGGCTCTGGGGATGTGCTCGAATCGATAATGCTTCGTCAGCACGTTTCCGACCGGATAGGCGTAGCCAGCCTGAAACGCCATTAACGCCGTGTTTACAATGCTCTCGTCTTTCCCGCCGAATTTTTCGGTAATCAGTTTTTTCAGTTTGTCGCCGTCGAGATTGAAAATTTTCGCGATCAGACCAAGCACGAAAATATTTTTGCCTTTATCCTTCGCGGTGCCGCCCAGCGCTTCCACGGTCAAACCGGTGATGGGGACGCCAACGTAAACGAAACGTTTGTCGTCGAGGTTTGGTTCGACGTTATCCGAATCGTAAAGGAGGACGCCGCCTTCTTTTAGAAAATCGAGGTGGTCCTGATAACTGTGTTGATAAAACGCGACCAGGAAGTCGGCTTCATCGCCCGCTGATAAGACTTCGCCCGAGCCGATGCGTACCTGAAAAATGGAAGGACCACCGGAAATCGTCGCCGGGATGGTCATGTAGGTCATGACGTCGTGTTCGCTGCGTCCAGCCAGCCGAGCGAGGAATGCGCCGGCGGTTTGAATTCCGTCCTGCGAATTTCCGGCGAGACGAATTACGGCGTCCTGAATGCTTTCAGGCCGCAGATCGGCGCGGTCCGGTGCTGGACTCGCGGTGGGAGCCGGAGTGGCGGTTGAAGGAGAATTAGCGGCAGTCGCGCCGTTACCTTGGGTCACAACGGGAGTGTCATTCACGGGATTATAAGATTAACAGAATTGGAGCAGCATTCCACCGGCAATTGAAATAACAGGCACTTGGCCCGGCGCGCTGGGCGATCGCGCCCTATCAGAATCTTCGCTGATTTGCCCTACGCGCGGTCAGCATTAACATGGCAATCCATTCACATTTTACAGGAGGTGCATATGGCTGATACCGGAGTGATTGATCCAGCTCGTCAGGAGGAGTTCGTTGGAAAAGTGGTTGAGCAGATCAGCGGCACAATGACGACGCTGCTCGGGGCGGTTGGGGATCGATTGGGCTTGTTCAAGAATCTGGCGGAGCAGGGGCCGGCAACATCTGGGGAACTCGCATCGCGGACAAACCTCAACGAGCGCTATCTGCGCGAATGGCTGGGCGGAATGGCCACAGCCGGTTATCTGAACTACGACGGAACAACAAAACGTTTCACACTTCCTGCGGAACACGCGGCGGTGCTCGCACAGGAGAACGGCCCGTTTTTCGTCGGCGGCATGTATCAGATGTTGCCTGCGTTCACGAGCGTGTTTGACGGGGTCCTGTCTGCGTTTCGCAATGGCGGTGGCGTTTCGCAGTCGCAATACACTGACATGATGTGGGACGGCTTGGAACGGTTTACCTGCACATGGTTTGAGAATTTGCTGTTGCAACAATGGATTCCGGCCATGCCTGAGGTGAAAGCGTATCTCGAAAAGGGTTGCGACCTGGCAGACGTCGGATGCGGACGGGGCCACGCGCTGATCAAGCTGGCGCAGGCGTTTCCGCGATCGCGCTACGTCGGTTACGACAACTTTGGTCCGACTGTTACGCGCGCCATTGCGAATGCGCGCGAAGCGGGTGTATCAGAGAAGGTGCGTTTCGAGGAACGCGATGTCTCGAAAGGGTTGCCGGCGCAGTTCGATGTGATCACGACGTTCGACGTCGTGCATGACGCCGTCGATCCGCTTCAGTTGTTGCAATCGATTCATAGCGCCCTGCGGCCAGGCGGAATTTATGTTTGTCTTGACATCAACTGCTCGGACAAACTGGAGGAGAACGCGAATCCGCTGGGCGCGATGTTTCATGGCGTAAGCGTGTTCTATTGCATGACCACGTCCCTGGCGAACAACGGCGCAGGACTCGGCACGCTCGGCTTTCATGAAGCAAAAGTTCGCGAGCTGTGCGAGAAAGCAGGGTTCAGCAGTGTGCGGCGCGTGCCGCTGGAAAATCCTTTCAACAATTTGTACGAAGCGAAGCCGTAAGATTGGTTAGTGCGGCTCTGGTTTCTCCTGATTTCGGCCGTCATCGCTCTCGGCCTGTTGCTCCCGAAAGGCGGCGCGCCTCCGAGCCATAATTCAAATCTGCATCTCTCACGCGGAAAGTTCTTGCGTAAGCGTTACGAGCGTTGAATAGAATCTGGTGGAGCGCTTCGGGACTCTCAGTTTGTTTAGCGTCAGTCTCCTCGATTTAGTCAGGGTGCTGTTTGGAGCTCCCGAAGGGTACGAGGACGAGAATGGGTTTCATTTTGGGGCGGTAGCGAACGCGATCGCGCTGTAGTTTCTCAGTTTCTATGCGCCGGCTCGCTGGCATCGTCGCTCTTCGGGCGATCCAGGCCGCGCCGTTTTAGCAACGGCTCGACGTAAGGATCGCGTCCCACGAAGTTTTTAAATAGTCCGAGGGCGTCAGCCGAACCGCCGCGTGAGAGTAACATTGCGCGAAA
>QHOR01000192.1:7142-7588 GCA_003219395.1 Verrucomicrobiota bacterium
GTACTTCGCTCCAGAGATAGGAATAATAACCGGCCGAGTAACCGCCAGCGAACGCATGTGAAAAATAAAAGGTACGGTAACGCTGCGGCGCGGGTGGCAAATCGACACCAGCCTTCTGCAACGCTTCCGCTTCTAATGCAACTGCGTCTTTGGGAACGTCGGATGGATTGAGTTGATGCCACGCCTGGTCGAGCAGTGAGGCCGACAAGTATTCGGTTGTTTTGTATCCCTGGTTGAATTTTTCAGCAGCGATCACCTTATCGAGCAACGCCTGTGGAATGGGTTCGCCCGTCTTGTAATGCTTCGCGTAGTTTTTTAGCACTTCCGGCCATGTTGCCCACATTTCGTTCACCTGTGATGGATACTCGACGAAGTCACGCGGCACGCTTGTTCCACTGAACCGGGGATATTTTACGTTTGAAAACATTCCGTGCAGCGCGTGGCCG
>QHOR01000193.1:0-8611 GCA_003219395.1 Verrucomicrobiota bacterium
AAGCGGGACATCGCCCGCTGAAACCAGCCCGCATAGTCGCTTGTTTGTCTGCCCGGACATCTTCATTCGCGAGATCACTTCCTGACCGATGTAACAACCCTTTTGATAATCAATCGTGCGTTGTTCCAGATTGGCTTCGATCGGAATAATCTCCCCTGTTAACTCGCGACCCCACCGCGGAATTCCCTGCTCGATTCGCATGACCTCAGCCGCATCGGAATCGCAAAGAGTCCATCGCGAGCATAATTCTTGTAATAGGGCGCCATGTTGCGCGGCTTCGATCCATATGTCCCATCCCGCTTCAGGAAAACGGCGCACAGAGAGAATCCGGTTAGACTCCACAGCGGGCGATTGTGGTGACAAAACGTGAAAAAGTGAGAACTCGTCGCTCACGTCCTCAATCTGCACGTCGTCAGCAATCACATAGCGCTCCAGCCGGGCCTTGAGCGCTTCTCGTAAATCGGCCGCCGCATCTAGCAAGAAGGATTCTGCTGATGCGGAAATAAAAATGTGCGCATCTGTTTTGCCTTTCGCATTGAGAATGCACGCTTCGATTGCAGAGGTTTCGTTCGCCTTGCGCAGATCATTTGTAATCTGCCCGTTGAGAAAGCGAAGCCGGTCCGAGCCGATGACACGGAGCTTGGCACGCTTGGAAAAGTCCAAGAAGATGGCATCAGGCATCACAAGTTACTGTACGCAAAAAGCTCGGATAAAAAATCTCGTGGGGTTCACAATGGGGCGGGCGAAGACACTATGTGATTGACGCGCCCGATAGCCTACAAAGAGTCGCGTGGATGGGAGCCCAATATCACTTTTTACCCGAGGACAGTCGACTGAACAGCTGTTTGAGAAAACCGCGATGCAATCGTGTTGTTTCACTTGCCTCTCCACCGTCTGCTACAGCGGCAACTGGCACAGGCGAAACTTCCGCGGCCGCAACTTGCTCCGGCTGGGTTTCTCCTTCGGTTGAGCTCGCGATTGACTCGCCCGCGCCAGCTGGCTCGTCCCGGTCATCCAGTTGCAACTCTTCAGCCGCAACTGGCGCAGGCTCGTGCAAATACTTCCGCGCCACCACCGAATAATCATCATCTCCGTGGCCCCAGTGCATTTGTTCAAGCAGCTGATCGCGAGCAGCTGCGGTCACGCCCAAATCGAGATAATTGGACAAACCGATCTGATTAGCGAGCTGCATGTCTTTCAACATATGCTTGACAGAGAAATGCGGCTCAAAGTCACGGCTAAGCATTTTAGGCAATTTCATAGCAAGAGTTGCTGAATGGCTGGCGTTACTGCGCATCGCCTCGACGAACTTTTCCAATGGCAAACCCAAAGCTTGAATAACCGCCAGTGCTTCTGCAGCCGCCTGAATGCTTGCGGCCGTGATCATATTGGTTGCGATCTTGATGGCGCTCGCGTGGCCGATTGTCGGTCCGATCTCGACGATCTTCTTACTGCTCGCCTCAAGGATCGGATGCGCTTCGTGTAGTGCCGCATCGTTTCCGCACACATAATAAACGAGCTCACCGTTTTCGGCTGCAGTTTTGCTGCCTGTAAACGGCGCCTCGACAAACCGCGCCTTGCGACGTTCCACGATTTCAGCCGCGGCACGCATTGAATCCGGAGCGACTGTGGAGTGCGCGACAATCAAGTGACGCGGCGTGAGCTTTTCAGCTAGCTCGCGAGCAGTCTGTAACAAAGCCTCATCATCAGAAACAAATATCTGGATGTGGTTGCAAATCTCAGCTAGCTCGCCAGGCGAGCCCACAAAATTAGGAATCGAACGGGGCGATCGGTTCCAAACGTAAACCGGGAACCCTTTCCGCCGCACGGTCCCAGCCACCGCACGGCCGATAATCCCAAGCCCAATTACACCGATGTTTTTGCGCGTCGAATGAGACATAAACTTCCGCGTTCCATTAATGGGCAACTCAAATTGCCGGGAAAACTGATGTGAGGCAATGCAGAAATTAGGCCGCGAGATTCGTTAAAGCGTTGAAGCGTTGAGGCGGAAAAGAGAATCCCACTTCAACGCTTTAACCCTTTCACGTCCTTATTTCACTGCAAATTCCGACAGATAGTACAACGCGACTGACCCGACGATCTGGAGACTGCCAGCGCTGATTTTATCCATCGTGTCACCGGCGGTGTGCCACCAGGGATAATCAAAATCAATCACGTCAATTGTCGGAATACCGATAGAGTTAAGCGGTGAGTGATCGTCGATCATCTCACGGTCCAAATACGTGAAATAACTTCGCAGCTTCAGCGCTTCCGCGGCCGAGAATATGTCTCGCGCGATTTCGGGAGGCGAATCTGCAGGAAGTGTAACGTCGAGCGAGTGATCGCCAACCATGTCGAACAAGATCCCGCCCTGGAATCGTTTGGCGCTGCTGCCTTGGAGTTGTCTGGCAAAATACCGGCTTCCGTACAATCCATCCGTTTCCGAAAAATGATCGTATGCTTCTTCGCCGTCGAAAAACACGAGCTCAATCTTTCCCGCCAGATTTGGATGCTGCCCGATTACGCGCGCCAGTTCCAACAGCAAGCCCGTGCTCGAGCCGGCGTCGTTCGCGCCGACGAACTTTATCGCATCAAACGTTTTGGTGTCGTAGTGCGAGCATAATAAGAACGACGGCGTGGGGTGGCCGGGAAATTGGGCAAGCAAATTCACGAACTGGACCTTTCCTCGCGGGGTGTCGTCAGTGAACGCCTGGCATGTTATCTGCCAGCCCGAACGGCTTAACTGGTCCTCGATATAATGCCTGGACCTTTCGATAGCCTCGGATCCTGAAGGACGTGGCCCAAAATCCACCAATCGCTGAACGTGCGTGAGAGCTTTCTCACCCGAAAGTTCTTCCCAGATCTTTGTCTGCGCTGCAGATGAGATATGAGCACAAATGATCGAACCGAGAACAAACAGGAGGAATCGAGTCGTGGAGTACGGGAACGATGAATTCATTCAACAACACCGCATTACTCCAACACTCCACTACTCCAGCTGTGGCAGCCCCAAGACCGTCACGATCCGCTGAAGATCGTCATTTCCGTAGTACTCGATTTCGATTCGGCCTCGTTTGTCTGCATGATGAATACTCACATGGGTAGCGAGGTGTTCCTGCAACCGGTTCTGCAAATCTTCCACTGCCGTCGGCATGGCAGCCTCACTCCCGGCGCGCAGGGACTTTCGACGGGACCGTCCAACTCCAAGCAAACGGGCAACCAGCCGTTCGGTGGCACGCACCGTGGCATTGCGACGCAAGACAGTTTCCGCAGCAAGGAGCTGTTCCTCGGGCGCTTTCAACGCTAAAACCACTTTTGCATGTCCCACCGACAGCAAATCCTGGGCGAGCCAGATTTGCACCTGCGGATGCAGATCCAAAAGCCGGAGCGCATTGGCCACGGCCGCCCGGCTCCGCCCTACTTTCACCGCGATCTCTTCCTGCCGCATTCCAAATTCATTCGCCAATCTTGCGTAGCCCTGGGCCTCTTCGATTGGGTTTAGATCGGCGCGTTGCAGGTTTTCGATCAACGATAATTCCAGCACTTCGAGGTCATTCGCGTTTCGGATGACGACAGGCACCTCGGCGAGACCGATCTCCTGCGCCGCGCGCCAGCGACGTTCGCCTGCGATCAATTCATATCGAGCGCCAGCCTGCCGGACGATGAGTGGTTGAATGATGCCGTGTTGCCGAATGGAGTCGATCAGTTCCTGCAGTGCTTCGCGTCCGAAATCTTTGCGCGGTTGCATCGCGCTGGGAACGATATTTGCCAAATTGATCTGGTGGACGCGTTCGCCGGACTCCGTCGCCTCTGGGCGCGCGGCGATCGAGGGAGTACCAATTAATGCGCCAAGGCCTTTGCCCAGACCGGTCCGTGCCATGCGCCTGAGGCTACGGTAACAGTTCGCTCAACGCAAACCGCAATCGCGATCGGCGCGATGTAGCGCAAGCTTTTCAGCCTGTGGGCCGACCCAGCCTCCGACCAATTGCGTCTCCAGACTCGGCACCGGACGAGTCCGTCCGACCGGCGGATAGAATGCCCGCGCTCACAGCCAGGAATCGCTGCGCTCTCTCTCAAAAAGTTTTAAAAAAAGTATTGACATCAAAAGTCAAAATTTCGTATCACACGCAGACGCTTCTAAAACGAACAGGGAATTTTACCCGGTAAATTCTTTGTTTGTCTGGAGTGAGTAAACACAAAACAAATAAATAACCGGGAGAGAAAGAACACACAAAAATCCATGTATCCACTCAATCAACTTAAAACGTTAGTTTCATGCGGACGAGATCCGGCTCGCTCGCTGCCGTTTCGGCGCGGGTTCCTTCTCATCCCGCTAATTTTAGTGTGCTTTGCGCTTTCGCCGCAAACAGAAGCAGTCGTTCCGCCACCTGACGGCGCTTATGCTGGAGGGAACACGGCAGAGGGGCAAAATGCCCTTTTGAGCCTGAATACTGCCGCCGGGATATATAACACTGCAGTTGGTATATTCGCGCTTGAACTTCAAACCGACGCCGACTTCTGCACAGGTATCGGTGCCGGAGCGCTCCTGCTTAACAATGCGACTGAAAATACGGGCGTTGGCGCTGGAGCGCTTTTAACCAACAGCACGGGCGTTAATAACACCGCATGCGGCACATTCGCTCTGTTCACCAATTCAGGTGGGCCGAATTCGGGCGACGGATCATTCAATAATGCGGTGGGCGCTAATTCGCTCCTCTTCAATTCGAGCGGAGCCAGCAACAACGCACTTGGCGAGAGCGCGCTGTTTAACAATCAGATTGGCTCTGCCAACACGGCGATCGGTGATGTCGCGCTTGCGAACAATGACAATACTGGAGCAGGTCTAGGCAATGCCAACACAGCGGTTGGCGCTGGAGCGCTCTTTAGCAACACTGACGGCGATTCAAACAACGCAGTCGGTTTTAACGCGCTCGGCGCGAATGCTGATGGCTTGTTCAACAACGTGCTCGGGTTTGACGCAATGGCTGACAACGTAAGCGGCGCCGGGAACGTCGCCGTGGGGGACTCAGCTGGCGCAGGCGTTGAGGGCGACTTCAACATCTATATCGGCGCATTTGCCGGCCCGGCCCCTTCACCGGCACCGGTGGCAGAAAGCGAAACGATCCGCATTGGCGATGTGTTTAACACAGCCTGCTTCATCGGTGGTATCTCCGGCGTTCCGGTTTCCGGTGATCTGGTTGCGGTAGACGCAAATGGGCAGCTCGGCTCAGCGATCGATGCAAGCGGCGGAAAGGTCTCTGTGAAGCAGTTGATCCAACAGCAACAGCTCGTGCAGGAACTGAAGGCGACTACCGAAAGACAAGCGGCAGTGATCGCTTTGCAGGAAGGGCAAATTAAGGCCCTCACCGCTGGGCTCAAGCAGCAGGCCGATCAGATTCAGAAAGTAAGCGCTCAGCTTGAAATGATCAGGCCGACGCCTCGAGTAGTGGAGAACCGATAAGACTGTTTACCGGACGTTCATAGAAAGTTTCAAACAGCCGCCGCGCGAAATCGCGGCGGCTGTTTTGTTTTTGCCATCGAGCAGAGCCGCGTATTCAGATGCCATATGCGCTGATGGTGAAGTCTGCCGGAAAACACGCCACAAAGCTGCAGCGACCACGCAAAGAAGCCGGTCGTTGCAGAGGCTTAGAGAAGCCCGTGCTACCTTCGAATTACGTCAAGCCCTTGCAATGAAGTCCGACGGCCGCTAATCGACATGAAAAGATGACGACTAACAGCTCAGAAATTTACACCTTGGGGCATTCCCCGGACCCCGATGACGCGTTCATGTTTTACGCAATGGCGCAGAACAAGATCGACTTGCGCGGATATCGGTTCGAGCATCGACTGGAAGATATTCAGACGTTGAACGAGCGGGTGCTTCGAGGCGAACTGCACATTTCCGCGATCTCGATCCATGCCTATGCGCACGTCGGAAGTAAATATGCGCTGCTGCCCTGCGGAGCCAGTATGGGCGACGGCTACGGGCCGATAATTGTTGGGAATCGGCGAATCGGCGAATCGGCGAATCGGCGAGATCAAGGAGCGGCAGTCTCCAGTCCGCCGAGCGCTGACTCTGCCGCGCGCGAGCTCTTAGCAGGCAAGAAGGTCGCCGTGCCGGGCAAAATGACCAGTGCATTTCTTGCGCTACAACTTTTTCTTGGGGAGTTCGATTACGTTGTAGTGCCGTTCGACGAAATTTTCGACGCGGTCCGCACCGGGCGAGTGATATGAAAAATCAGGGTTCGAGAAAATTGTCGATCTTGGCCGATGGTGGAAAGCGCAAACTGGGTTGCCGCTGCCCCTTGGCGGAAATGTCGTGCGTAAGGACATTCCAAAGCCGGTACGCCACGATCTCAGCGAGATCATTCGCGAAAGTATCGAGTATGGTCTGGCGCATCGGGATGAGGCGGTGCGACATTCCCTCGCCTACGCGCGCGACATGGACGCGAAGCTCGCCGGTAAGTTTATCGGCATGTATGTGAACGAATTTACTCGCGACTACGGACACGTGGGTCGCCACGCTATCGAGAGATTTCTGGCCGAGGCGCATAACAAAGGCTACATCGACGCCCCCGTTGAAGTGGAATTCGTTGAATGACGGGCAGCTGTTTTGCGCAGTGGACAAACGGTAAGACGCGAAAATTTCAACGGGCAGTTCTGCCCGGTTTTTTTTCTCTGTTTGGTATGTTTCGCGGGCAGATTAGCCAGGCTGCTGCAGCGGTGTTGTCGTGCCGAGGCTGGCGAAGCGCATGAAGGGGCTAGGGCGTTCAGAATGTTCGTGGCGCACCCGCAGATGGCTGCGCAAGCGAAAACCTCTTGTGTGCGCACGGGTTCTCCGCCAGTTTCCGTCCTGTCATGGCAGGGAACCGCAAGCTTGGTTGTGTTAGCATCTTCTTGTTCGTTGCACTCTGCGGCAGTCTGTTCGTTAACCTGGCGTTAATAGCCACGGTGTTTCAGCGTTTCGGTGGGATTCGAGAGCCCGAGCCAATCCCACGGTTCCGTGAAATTTTGCTTCAGCGGGGAGCACGCGCGACTGCGGACAAGATCGCGGTGATCACCATGCGCGGCCTGATCAGTTCATCGCTTCCCGGCAATGTCACCGATTCAATGGTTGATGACATGCGGGCTGCGCTACAGCAGGCGCGCGATGACAGCCGCGTCAAAGCTATCGTGCTTGAAATCGATTCGCCCGGCGGCGAGGTGACTGCTTCCGACGCGATCTACAGCGCCTTGGTCAAGGTGCGGGCTCGCAAACCAGTGGTCGTTTACATGGATTCATTGGCCGCATCGGGTGGCTATTACGTTTCCTGCGGCGGCAAATTTCTAATGGCAAGCGAAACGACAATTACCGGCAGCATCGGTGTCATCATTCAAACGCTGAATTACGAGCAGCTCTTCAACAAGGTTGGACTCGCTTCAGTGGTTTTCAAAAGCGGCAAGTTCAAAGACATGTTGAACGGCGCGCGACCGATCACTCCGGAAGAGCGCGACCTTGTGCAGAGCTTTATCATGAAGACGTACGACAAGTTTCTCGGCATCGTTGCTAAAGAGAGAAATCTTCCAGCGGACATTTTGCGCAATACGATTGCTGACGGGCGAATCCTGTCGGGAAAGGACGCATTGGAACACAAGCTGATCGATGGCCTCGGTGAATTGGAAGACGCATTCGGAAAAGCGAAAGAACTCGGAAATGCGCCGGACGCCAAAGTCGTGAAATACGGGCCGCCGTTTAGTCTGAGCCGCTTCCTCCGGATATTTGGAGAGACCGATTCAAAAATTGAACTCCAACTCCCAAAGCAACTCGTTCCACAATTGGAGAGTGGTCGCGCATATTTCCTGCCGAGCTACTACGCGCCGTGAGGATCTGGAAATATGGTGAACTCTGTCTGCTTTGTTACTCTTACTTATTCTCCTGTTATGCTTGAGCAGTGTGGCAAAGCATGAGCACGAGTATGGCACCGGCTAACACGGCGACGAGAAAGCGTTTGTCACTTCGTTAGGAATTCCGCGACTACATGCAAGCCGGCAGTCTCTTCGCGGCATCGGGAGCCGTTTCCAGCGTTATTTGGGTCCTTCTTTTCGCGTTGTACATTGTCGCCAGCGCTTATGTTTATCTTTCGCTGATTTATCAGATCAGTACCCGAACTTGGAATGTCTTGGGTGCTGACGCGGCAACGCGAAGTTTTGGACTGCCCGAGGCAATACTGGCCGCATTGTTGATCCTTTTTCTGTTTTTGACTATTGGTGCATCGGTTTCACAGCCCTCGATCCAATTCAGCGCACGCAATCTCCTGGCAAATTTTCTGCTCACCGGTTGCGTCGTGCTCGTCATAGTCACATTCCTTCAGTTTCGCGGATTTGACGTCGGCTCGTTAGGTGGCTTTTTCACAATAGGTTTTGTCCGAACCTTGAGCACCGGAGCGGTCCTATTGTTTTTTGCTTATCCGTTGATCTTATTGTCTGACACCATTACGCAGCGGCTTTTCGGGGGCGGCTCAAGCAAGCAAAACATCGTCGAGTTCTTCAGCGGATCGCGCACCATTGAGCAGCGAATGATGATCATCGTTTTCGCTGTGGCAATCGCGCCGGTAGTTGAGGAATTTCTTTT
>QHOR01000193.1:8616-9141 GCA_003219395.1 Verrucomicrobiota bacterium
CGGTGTACTCAAGCGCTATTTTGGCCGCCTGCTTGGGATCATATTCAGTGCGCTGCTGTTCGCCGCGGCGCACGCCCACTTACCGTCGTTTGCGCCATTGTTCGTTTTGGGAAGTTGTTTCGCGATTGCATACGAGTGGAGCGGTTCCATTTTGGTGGCCATGACCATGCATTCGCTGTTCAATTCGTTAACTCTGACGGCGCTCGCATTTCCAGAGATCTTTTCTCCATGAAATGCCTGTGCTTAACCTCCACGCTGTCATAGCTACTTTCATGAACGACCTTGCTTCAGCGAGGTGCCTTCCACGATGTTCAATCCCGGAAGCGGTTGAGCGGGTTCTGGTGTTAAGCTGTAAAAACCGGTAAAGCGACTCCTCCGAATTGCATATGTTGATCATCCAGCTACAGCAGCGCCGTTAATGAGACTTCACAGAAGCGAGATCTTCAACGAAGACAATGAAGCTTTATGATATCGGAGAAGACCAATTGCTCGCTCAGCTTCTGCCTGATCTCACGATCGGAAAAG
>QHOR01000193.1:9222-9744 GCA_003219395.1 Verrucomicrobiota bacterium
GCGCGCGAGGTTGGCTGGAAAGCGATGATGCGTCCGCTGAGCGATTTTGCGGCAACATCGGCCCTGCCTCAATTTGCCCTGATCACTCTCATTACTCCTGAGCAAACGAAGCTTGAGTGGGTGAAGGAGCTTTATCGTGGAGTGCGTCGAGCCGCGAATCGATTCAAAGTAAGCGTAGTCGGCGGCGAAACGAGCAGCGTACCCGGGCCCGTGGCGATTTCCGTTAGCGTGGTTGGCGTTGTCGAACCAAGTCGTTGTGTCTCGCGCGCGGGCGGAAAAGTGGGCGATGATCTCTTCGTCACTGGTCGACTGGGTGGCGCGATGAAGCGAAAGCATTTGCAATTCATTCCACGAATCGCGGAATCGCGATGGCTCACAAAGAATTTTTCGATCCACGCCATGATCGATCTAAGCGACGGATTGGGAGCCGATCTTCCACGACTCGCAGGAGCCAGCCGACTTGGATTTGACGTCAATACGCAAAATCTGCCGCTTACTCGTGGCGCGAAGATCGATGACGCA
>QHOR01000193.1:9791-10257 GCA_003219395.1 Verrucomicrobiota bacterium
TCGAGCGAGAATGGCGAAAGAAGTTCCGGAAACTGGCCCTCACTCGGATTGGCTCGCTTTCACAACGATCAACCAAAAACAATCAGCTTCTGCAACGTGGCTACATTCATTTCCAAAAGTCCGGCTGAGACTGAAGCACTCGGACGACGATTTGCAGAGGAGGTCGGCGTGGGATCGGTTTTAGCGTTGCGGGGTGAATTGGGCAGCGGCAAGACTTTGTTCACGAAGGGCTTCGTGGCTTCCATGGGAAGCAAGGCTGCGGTCTCAAGCCCTACGTTTACTCTTGTGCATGAATACCGGGATGGACGATTGCCTGTTTATCACTTCGATTTTTTCCGCGTGGAGAATTGTCAGTCCCTGGTCAGACTCGGCCTTGACGATTATTTTTTTGGGGACGGAGTTTCCGTAATCGAATGGGCTGATCGCTTCGCGGAATTCATTCCTGAACAGGCGCGCTGGATTCGGT
>QHOR01000124.1:0-5691 GCA_003219395.1 Verrucomicrobiota bacterium
AAGCGTTCGATCCTGTTGCAATGGACAAAGCGCGCCAGGTCATCCGCGACGATCGTATCACTTACTGCGAGAGCCTCTCGGCGGCACTGCTCGACATCGATGCCCTTATTGTGGTCACCCCGTGGCCACAGTTTCGTGAGGTTCCCGCGCTTCTGCGGGGACGCCACCCGGTCCCCCTGTTTGTTGACGTACGGCGTGCCTTTGAACGTGGAAGTGTGGAGCGCTACGAAGGTATCGGTTTGTAGGATGTACTTATGGAATTCAGGGAAACAGCACTTAAGGGAGCTTTTGTGATCCGGCAGACAAAGATCCAGGATAATCGCGGGTATTTCGCGCGTGCCTGGTGCCGTGAAGAGTTCATCCAGCATGGTCTGAACCCCGACATGCTCCAGCTCAACACCGCGTTCAGTTTTCTCCAAGGCACTCTTCGAGGTATGCACTACCAGGAAAAGCCCCACGAGGAAGCTAAACTCATGCGCTGCACCCGAGGCGCCATCTACGACGTAATCATCGACCTCCGCGCTGATTCGCCGACACGCGGGCAGTGGCATGGAGAGGAACTCACCAGCAGCAACGGTACCATGCTTTATGCCCCGGAAGGGTTCGCTCATGGCTACCAAACCCTTGTCAACGACACGGAAATGTATTATATAACGTCCGCCCTTTACGCTCCCCAGGCGGCACGAGGCGTGCGTTATGACGCTGTGACTTTCGGCATTCGCTGGCCGCTTCCGGTCTCAGTGATATCGGAGCAGGACCGGAAATGGCCGGATAACTGCGATGAGCCCCATACATCTGGCATTATAATTCAACATTAGTTTTAGGAATCATTATGGTTATCGCGGATACCGTCTTGGCGCAGCGCGAACGCGACGGCAGTCCGGTGCGTGTAGCGATGGTCGGGGCTGGCGTTACAGCACGGATGATTGCACTTCAGTTGGCCACCCCCATTCCGGGTATCCGTTTGGTAGCGATCGCCAACCGCACGGTTGAAAAGGGCACTCAGGCTTTTTCCAATGCTGGGGTGCCGGAATCCGAGGTTGTATTGGACCTCGGCAGGCTTGAAGAGAATATCGATAAAGGTGTTGCTTCTGTTGTGGAGGAAGCGAACCTCGTTTGCCAAGCTCAGAATATCGACGTCATCGTTGAAGTTACGGGTACGGTTGAGTTTGGATCTCACGTTGCCTTCAACGCCATCCATCACCGCAAGCACGTTATCCTAGTTAACGCCGAACTCGATTCAACCGTCGGCCCGATACTCAAATTCCACGCCGAACGGGCCGGCGTCGTGCTGACAAATACTGATGGCGACGAACCGGGAGTGGCAATGACGTTGCTGCGGTATCTGCGCAGCGTGGGTTTGAGGCCGGTGGCAGCCGGGAATCTCAAGGGAATAATCGATCGGTATCGGACTCCGGACACACAGCGCGAGTTTGCCACTAAGTACAAGCAGGACGCCGCCAAGGTCACCTCGTTCGCTGATGGGACGAAACTCTCGATGGAAGCCTGTATTCTGGCGAACGCCACCGGGTTTAAAGTCGGGCAGCGGGGCATGTATGGTCCCAAGTGTGCCCACGTCCGGGAGATGGCGAAACTATTGCCGTTGGACGAACTGCTGGCCGATGGCTTGGTTGATTACGCGTTGGGGGCCGAACCTCACACAGGAGCCTTTGTGATCGTGCACGAGGAGCATCCGCGCAAGCAGAAGGAGTTGGCTTATTACAAGTTGGGAGATGGACCCTGCTACGTTTTCTACACACCTTACCATCTGCCGCACATCCAGATCGCCTCAACCATCGCCCGCGCTGCCTTGTTTGGCGATGCTACAGTGAGTCCGCTCGGCGGCCCAGTTTGCGAAGTGATCACAATTGCAAAGCGCAATCTCCAGATTGGCGATGTGCTCGATGGGGTCGGCGGATTCATGGCCTACGGCGTTATCGAGAACGCCCCCGTCAGTGCAAAGCAGAATCTCCTGCCTATGGGTGTTTCTGAAGGGTGCCGACTCGTTCGAAATACGCCCAAAGACCGACCAATTACGTATGATGACATTGAACTGCCGCAGGATCGCTTGTGTGATCAGTTGCGGACCCAACAATGTCGCCATTTTCGCGGCGAGATGTGCCTGGAGGAAATGATCAGGAGCCCAAACTGACTCGCGGCTTGTTTCAATCGAGCTTCATACCTCAACAACGAGACAACAGATTATGAAAGTGGTGTTATTTTGCGGTGGTTTCGGCATGCGTATGCGCGAATACTCCGAAGCTTTGCCGAAGCCTATGGTGCCGATTGGATATCGTCCCATACTTTGGCATGTAATGAAGTATTACGCCCATTACGGACACAAAGACTTTATTTTGTGTTTAGGTTACAAGGCTGATGTTATCAAAAAGTATTTCCTCGAATATGACGAGTGCGTGTCAAATGATTTTGTCCTCACGCACGGCGGCAAAAACGTAGAACTGCTGAGTAGTGATATCGATGACTGGAACATCACCTTTGTGGATACGGGACTTACTTCGAACATTGGCCAACGTCTGAAAGCCGTCCAAAGGCAGCTTCAAGGAGAGGAAATATTCCTTGCCAACTACACTGATGGTCTTTCGGATGTCCCGCTCCCAGCCGTCATTGAATCTTTCAAGAATAGCGAGAATATCGCCTGCTTTGTGGGTGTGAAGCCGCGGGCCAGTTTCCATCTTATCACGATGGAGTCCGGTGGGGTCGTGACCAGCATTGAGCACATCGCTAAATCGGGGACGCGGATGAACGGAGGGTTCATGGTATTGCGGCGGGAGATTTTCACTTACATGAACAACGGCGAGGAACTCGTAGAAGAACCATTTCGGCGCCTCATTGGCGCGGGCCGGTTGATGGTCTATCCGCATGACGGCTATTGGGCATGCATGGACACATTTAAGGAAAAGCAGGACCTTGAAGACCTCTTCAGCCGAGGGGGCGCACCTTGGGCGGTTTGGAATTACGGTCGCGAAATCGAGAAATGATTTCGTGCAGCTTGAACCGCGTGAAGCGGGTGCTCTGCCTGGGCGCGCACAGTGACGACATTGAAATCGGATGCGGGGGAACGATCCTTAGCCTCATCGAGAAGTCGAACCGGATCGAGTTCTATTGCCTCGTTTTATGTGCTAACCCGGAACGGACCATGGAAGCCAAACGTAGCGCCAACGCGTTTCTCGCGCGCGCGCGCAAGAAGACTATCGTGGTGAAATCCCTTCGAGATGGATTCCTCCCCTATCTCGGGCCGCCGGTCAAAGAATGCTTCGAGGAGCTCAAGAAAGTCTTCACGCCGGATGTAATCTTCACTCATTGTCGGCATGATCTTCACCAGGACCACCGTCTCGTATGCGAGTTGACGTGGAACACTTTTCGCGATCACTTCATTCTCGAATATGAGATCCCAAAATACGACGCTGACCTGCGTTCACCGAATTTTTTCGTGCCGTTAACGGAAACCCACGCACGGACGAAAGTGAAGAACCTGATGCGGTACTTTACAACGCAACAGAATAAGCAGTGGTTCTCCGAGGAATTATTTTATGGCCTCATGCGACTACGCGCCACCGAAGCCGCCTCAGTCACTCGTTACGCGGAAGCTTTTTACTGTCGCAAAGTTCTGCTCGAAACCAGTAATCAAGCCATATAACAGGCGTGCGATAAATTCGCTGTCCCCGAATTCTATCCATGTGTGCGTACCTAATGATCGGAGGCGGATCTCAGGATTGGGGAAGGCGAATGATGTAGGCAAAAGCGTCCCAAGTCGAGTTTCGTCCTCGAAAAGGAGCCGCATCTTGCGATACTCCGAACGCAATGCCTCACGCGTATGTTCACCAAAATTCGCACAGCGTAGGCACGGAAACTCCTATCGCCGACCGCCTCGCATTTGACTTGCCTATCGACAATCTCCTGAGTAAACCACGTTGATGACGCAGAAGAGTAGAGATATGCCAAATGGTCGACAATTGCCGAGCACTGATGTGACTCGCTATAAGAGCGCTTCGAGCCCGCTCCGTTGTCTTCTTGCTGCCTTGGTTTTTGCCGGCCTCGCATGCGGTGGCTGCCAAAGCCCGCTACCACCTTTGCCGAATCCTCCAGGTCCTTACACAGCTGTAAGGCTCTCTCCCGGGGATGTGCTCAAACTTTCCTTTGCCGAGGAAAGCGATCTGGATCAAACGCAAAAGATTCGGAGGGATGGAAAAATAAGTCTGCCGTACCTTGGGGAAGTAACGGCTGCCGGCAGGAGGGTCATTGATCTCCAACGTGAGCTTACCCGCCGCTACGACGCGTATCTAGATAACCCCGAGGTGCTGGTAACGTTAGAGAACGGTTCGGCGACCGTGATCATATCGGGATTCGCCACTTATCCGGGCAAAATTACGTTTGATCGCCCGACCACTGTGTATCAGGCGATTATGCAAGCGGGCGGAGCCAGTGACTATGGCAGCCTGAGCAATATTCATCTGACTCGCGTCATCAACGGAGTGCAGCGCACGGAGACGATTAACCTTCGCCCGAATATTCATGGCGAGCCGACAGTACCAAAATACGTTCAGGATGGGGACGTGATCTACATCTCGCGCAGCTTGTTTTGATTTTGAGGTGCCAGGCAGGGCGCGACCACATGATCTTGCCATGTCGAATTCACCGGGGCCGTAAGCGTAATCGCGTTAATTCCCTTGCCCTCGCGTTCGTGCTCGTCGGTTGCTTATTTTGTCCTTTCCGCCAAGCAATGAGTCAAGAGGCTTTGGTTGCCGCGTCGGAAGCTGCCGGGCTGGGTTGGCTGCCAGCGGTTCCAATTCAAATCACAGCGGGCATGGACTTCGGCTACGATGATCACGTCAACCCAAGCACATCCACCGGTAGCTCAAGTGGCCAAAAATCGTTCTTCGCCAGAGAAAACTTGGTCCTCACCTATGTACGCCCCACCGAGCGCACACAACTCAGCTTAATTGGTGTCGGACGTTTTGAACAATTTTTTGATATAGGAACGGATGATAAGAACGGGAACGTCACCTTGTCGCTCACGCATAATTTTTCGACGCGCTTGTCCTTCTACGCCAGCGTTTACGCCGCATACGAAACGGAGCCGGATTTTAAATCCGATGTAGGCCCGGAGAATGTGCGCGCCGATCATTTCAACACGGTGGATATTTTTTCGGTCACTTATCACTGGTTACCGCGAGTCAGTACGGTAACAAGTTACACGTTCCAACGCGTTAAGTATGCCGACGCGTCAATTGGAGCTGATCAGGACCGAACGGATAGCACATTCGGCGAGACGGTTCAATTTAGCCTGACGAGGCGGACGAATCTGGTCGGCGATTATCGATACCAAATAACAGATTACGACACCGCTCCCAACGATTCCACTACTCACTATCTCCTGGCTGGTATCGATCATCATCTGACCGAACATTTGGCCGTTCATGCACGCGGCGGTCCATCATTGCGCTCTCTGAAGAATGACGGCGATTCGACGACCCCATACTTCGAGGGTTCCCTTGACTACATTAGGAGCAATCACTCGCTGACTTGGGTGACAAGCTATGGTTTCGAAGCGCCAAATGAGGCAAACGCGTCGATCCGCAAGACCTTCCGAACCGGTCTGGTCCTGACGTATAATCTTACTTCGAGGCTCAGCTCTACGACCGCGGTCTATTTTCATCACGATGAAAATCA
>QHOR01000124.1:5727-7466 GCA_003219395.1 Verrucomicrobiota bacterium
CGGCTCGGCCGGGTCGCAGGATTCTCTCGATCTTTCGCTCGGGTTGGGCTACACGATCAACAAGCGCCTTGCCCTGCACGCTAACTACAGCTATACCTCCCAGAGCTCGTTAGAAGGGATGCCAGGTTACACGCGCAACAGCTATTCCGCTGGTTTGACTTACAGCTACTGAGAATTTGTCAGACGAAACAGTTTAGCCACAAGTAGCTCTGCGAAACGAAGATTGAAGCCGCCCCGGCCGTTGCAACCTGAAACACAATTGGCAATGCTGCATCCCCCAGACGAAGCTGCTGCTCGAGACCCGATCGTTCGCGCGCCGGGACGGAACATCTTCGAATCCAACGCATCGAACCAGAGAAACATCTGGCGGTTTTGGAGCGGCGCTTGTTTTGTCATTTTCCTGCTGGCTGCGTTTGGCCGACCCCTTCTCGGATTAGCAAATTATGCGGCCCACAGTTCGCTACACTCGTACATCCTGCTAATTCCGTTTGTCTCTGGGTATCTCCTTTACCTGCGCCGTGACGAATTGCCAAAAAATCGCGTCGCCGATTTTCCGCTTGGAGTTCTCTCTCTGGCCTGCGGCCTCGGGCTCTTTTTGTTGCCCTTCTGGTGGCTTCCTGCTGGACGAGCGCCAGCAGACAATACCTACTTCGTTCTTCTGACCATCTCCTTCCTTTGCTGTCTTGCTGCGGGAGTTTTCTTGTTTTTCGGGCGCGAGTGGGTGCGAGCAGCGGCTTTTCCGCTCGCCTACCTCGTTTTCATGATTCCAATGCCGGATGTAATGGCCGACGCTCTGGAGAGCGGCTCGCAATATGCCTCCGCGGAAGTGGCCAATGTCTTTTTTCAGCTCAGCGGCACGCCTATTCTCCGAGCAGGTCGCGTTTTCCAACTGCCGAATATTACTATCGAAGTTGCACAAGAATGCAGCGGTATTCGCTCGAGTTGGGTGCTTTTGATGACCAGTGTACTTGCCGCCAATTTATTCCTGAAGACCTCGTGGCGGCGTGTTGTGCTCCTCGCATTCATCATTCCACTCGGGATTTTACGAAATGGCTTCCGCATACTCGTGATCGGTCTCCTCTGCGTGAATGTAGGCCCGCAGATGATTCACAGTCCCATACACACCCGTGGCGGCCCTGTCTTCTTCGTTCTTTCGCTGATTCCGCTTTTGCTGCTGCTGTGGTGGCTCCGCAAGGGTGAGGTCCGGACTCGCTCAGTGGGATAAGCCGGAGGCGTCGCACCGAGCGCAAGGTTCTGCCTTTCTCGCGGTAACCTCCTGTTTCATCTTTGTTTCTTCAGCTTTTACGCAAGTTTTCGGGAACTTTGTCCTCCGATTTCCGGAGAACGCCTTAGAGACCCGACGCTACGGCTCGCGCTCAGAGAGCGTTTCGCTTAACGAGTGAGATTTCGATTTAGTGATCGGACGCGAAGTCGTGCCATAACTGAAACTGCAATGCGATTCATCATGTCAGCTCGGAGCCAACTGTGAATCCGAATACCGTTTTAGCGTTGGCCGCGTCCATGTTCAGCGCCGCTCTGGCGGCGGCCGCGGCCTGTAGAAAGCAGCGTTCGCTCGCGACATGGTGTTTCTCGGCTGGAATGCTGGCCTTTGCTTTGGAAAGTCTATTTGGAGCAATAGCAAACGATGCGCTCCTGCCTGAGAGAGCGGCCTTTTGGGAAACACTGTCTCTCGTGGCAAGATCATTTATCCCTGGCATTTGGCTAACGTTTAGCCTGAC
>QHOR01000125.1:0-3544 GCA_003219395.1 Verrucomicrobiota bacterium
GTAAGACTCTTGATTTCCTTAAGGCGAATGTTAGCGTCGGGGCAGCGCAAGAACCCGCTGTTCAGGAAGCAAAATCATGAGTGTATCGAACGAAAATCTTTCACAGGTGCTGGTCCCGATGGTCGTGGAGCAGACCGGCCGAGGCGAGCGCAGCTACGACATTTATTCGCGACTACTCAAGGATCGCATCGTTTTCATCGGTACACCGATGGACGATCACATCGCCAATCTTGTCATTGCACAATTGCTATTTTTGCAGATGGAGGATTCGAAGAAAGATATCAACATCTATATCAATTCGCCTGGCGGGTCAGTCACTGCGGGTCTTGCAGTTTATGACACGATGCAGTTTCTCACGTGCGACGTGACCACCTATTGCCTTGGAATGGCGGCGAGCATGGCTGCGGTGCTACTGTGTGCAGGAACAAAGGGTAAGCGTTTCGCCCTCCCAAATTCCGATATCATGATCCATCAGGTTTCCGGAGGCGCGCAGGGCGCGGCGAGCGACGTGGAGCGTCAGGTTGATTACATGTTCAAGCTGAAAAAACGCCTGATCAAAATTATCGCGCAGCACACGGGTAAGTCTGAGGAACAGGTCCGGGCCGACTCGGATCGGGATTACTACATGTCCGCCGATGAAGCAAAAGCGTACGGTCTGGTGGACGAAGTGATCAAGTCTCGCAAGGAGGTGAAGCTGCTCGATGGAGCGACTCCTCCTTCCGCGGATCGGTCGGTGGAAGTGGCTGAAACCGCTTTGCCGCGCAAAGTCGGAGCATAAGAGAGCTTCAAAAAAAATATGGCCCGCGCTTCCAACCTCACCATGTGCTCGTTCTGTGGCAAGAGCCATGCCGAGGTTCGTAAATTAATCGCCGGACCGGGCGTCTACATCTGTGATAGCTGTATAAACGTTTGCAAAAGCATCCTGGACAAAGAGCTCAACGAGGATGCCCGGCGTCAGTCCTCCAATATTCGTGTTCCCAAGCCGGCGGAAATCCGCCGGGCTCTTGATCAGTATGTCATCGGCCAGGAGAGCGCGAAGAAGACGTTATCGGTGGCCGTCCACAACCATTACAAGCGGGTGTTACAGTCTTCTCAACCGGCCGATGCTTCCGCCGCGTTTCAGCCGGACCCGTTTGCGGATGTCGAGATCGAGAAAAGCAATATTCTATTAATCGGCCCCACCGGCTCAGGTAAAACATTACTCGCGAAAACTCTTGCCCGGATTCTCGATGTGCCGTTTTGCATCGCCGACGCCACAACGCTGACCGAAGCAGGCTATGTTGGCGAAGACGTCGAAAACATTATTCTACGTCTGCTGCAGAATGCAGATTATGATGTGAAACGAGCGGAGATCGGGATCGTTTACATCGACGAGATCGACAAAATCGGTCGTAAAACTGACAACGTGAGCATCACTCGCGATGTCTCCGGCGAAGGGGTGCAGCAGGCTCTGTTGAAAATTTTGGAGGGCAGCACCTGCAACGTTCCGCCACAGGGTGGACGCAAGCATCCACATCAGGAGTATATCCAGGTTAATACTGAGAAAATTCTATTCATTTGCGGCGGCGCATTCATCGGTCTCGACAAAATTATTCAAAAGCGCATCGGCCAAAAGGTGATGGGGTTCGGAAGCCCGACACTCGAAGTTGAGGAAGCGCTGCGAAAACAAGCTGTCCGTCATGTAGAACCGGAAGATCTGCTCGCCTTCGGCATGATTCCCGAATTCATCGGGCGACTGCCTGTTGTGAGCTCGCTTGATGCGCTCACCGAGGACGAAATGGTAGCGATTTTGACCGAGACAAAAAACGCCATGGTGAAACAGTACACGAAGCTTTTCTCAATGGAGGGCGTGCGTTTAGCGATCACCAAAGATGCGTTGCGCGCGTTGGCAGCCCAGGCAGTGACAAAAGGAACCGGCGCCCGTGCATTGCGGTCCATGCTCGAGCGGATCATGCTCGATATCATGTACGAGGTGCCGAGTCGCGAAGATATCGCCGAGGTCACAATCAATCGCGCGGTCGTGGAAGGCAAAAAGCTCCCGCTCATTCGCAAGAAACAGGAAAAGGCCGCCTGAGGGGCCTGCGGTCGGACGTTCAATCGTTAAAAATGTTGAAGCGTTGAAGCGGTTCAACGATTAAACGCTTCAACTCTGTCGACATGCGCGTCGCCCTTCTGAACACCGGCACCGAACTTTTGCTCGGCGATGTGCAGGACGCACATCTTGCATTCATCGCGCGCGAGATTCTTCCGCTCGGTTTGCGGATCGAGGAGCAGCGCACAGTGCCAGATTCCGAAGCGATTCGGCGAAGCCTCGCCGAACTGTTTCAACGTTGCGCGATCCTTTTTGTCACGGGCGGGCTCGGTCCAACCAGCGATGACATAACACGCGAGATGGTCGCCGATCTTTTGCGATTGGAGCTCCGGCAGTCCCCGGACTTGCTGGCTTCGCTTAAGCGACGACTTCGAGTGCGCGGAATCAAATGGACGTCGGGCATCGCGCGCCAGGCCGATGTCCACGTTGGCGCAAAGATTCTGCCGAATCACAATGGCAGCGCGCCGGGTCTTTATTTGTGCGCGAACATCAATCCGCAGATTCAATCTCCACATCTTTTCTTGTTGCCCGGTCCCCCGCGCGAGCTCCAGCCGATGTTTCGCACATTTGTGATGCCAATCCTGCGCTCAATTGTGCCAGCTTCCGATTTGATCGAGAGACGGCTCTACAAAATCGCCAATAAAGGCGAGTCACTGGTCGAAGAGGCCGTTGGCCAACATGTGCTCGCAATACCCGGAATTGAATTGGGTTACTGCGCCCGTCCATGTGAAGTCGACGTGCGCATTGTCGGGAAAGCGGAAGCAATCGAACGGGCGGACGCGGTTATAAAATCGATTCTTGGGCCCGCGGTTTTTTCTGCCACGGACGAAACGCTGGAAGAAGTCGTCGTAAAACTTTTGGTGCAGCGCAATCAAACGCTTGCGGTTGCAGAATCGTGTACAGGAGGACTGCTTGCCAATCGCATTACAAACGTGCCTGGTGCATCTGCGATTTTTAGCGCTGGTTATGTTTGTTACGCCAATCAGTCCAAGATTGCGATGCTCAACCTCGACTCGCAGCTGATCGAAAAGCACGGTGCCGTGAGCGAGCAAGTCGCGCGTGCGCTTGCCGAACATGCACGTGCGTGTGCAAAATCCGATTATGCACTGGCTACCACCGGCGTTGCAGGACCGAGCGGTGGCTCGCCGGAGAAGCCTGTCGGAACGGTCTATATTGCTCTCGCCGGACCGGGCGAAACCATCGTGAAGAAATTGTTTTTCCCGACTGATCGTGAAACGTTTAAGCTAATTGCTACGCAAGCTGCGCTGGAACTGCTACGTAAAAAGCTGATCGCAACATAGCCTTCCTGTCCGTGGGGCTTAGCTGGCGTTTTCCAGTTTGTTTTCAATTTCGGGGAGTGAACTCGAACTCGTGGTGGGGATGAATTGAATTGCGTTTTCAGCGCTAGCGCTCGCGCGTTTTATTAATCTGGACCGCCACTCAGGCTCAACA
>QHOR01000125.1:3599-9248 GCA_003219395.1 Verrucomicrobiota bacterium
AAGGCTCAAGTTCCCTCAGTAGTCGCCAACGTCTACGGACGTACCAACTTTGGCATAGTCGTAAAACAATTTTGCTCCATCGACCGATTCGCGGATGCAGCCGTGGGAGGCGGGGTACCCAGGCAAAATTCCGATGTGCATGCCGACACCTTCGCTGGTGAGGCGAAGGAACCATTTCATAGATGCACCGGCAAAATGCGTTCCGCTGGGCGCAGAATCGCTGCGCGCACTCACGCCCGCACGCACCGTGCGGCCGGAGCCGTCCACAAAATCGCCGTAGAGACTGGAATGATGATTTGGGTCCTTCTCCATGACGCTAAAATGCCCGTGCGGCGTTTCGTGTCCGCGTCTGCCAGACGAGACTGGGCCATCGGCTACGATCTGGTCGCCGATCATCAGGTAAGCTCGCTGCTTTGGGATCGAGACTACGATGCGCGTATTGTCCTGGGTTGCCTGCTTCAGTAGCGATTGATTTACCTTCAGTGCTTCCTGTCTCCGAATGAGATCCGACGCCTTGCGCATTGGCGGCGGGGTAGGAGCTGTCTGTCGTGGCTTCGGTCCCAAGTGGAATTGACCGCTCGCAGAAGAGACGACCGCACCCAGTAAAACCAACCGAATCAACGTCGAAATTCGCATAAATTAGCTGCCATTGTAGCTGTTTACTCGCCGAATCCAACCTGATAACCATCTCGATTCATGTCGGTCAGGGGGAGAGTTTTGCACCCGTTGAGTCAGCACTGCTTTGGCCGCACGGGCGAATTCATCCACTGCGCCGGCATCTGAAGTGCCATGCATCGCCTCCAACACTTGAAGCAGACCCCAACCGCGCCCCTGGTAGCGCTCCGTGTGCAGGACACCTTCTCCTTTAAAATTTACGTAATCGACAAGCGCGTAACATCCTTGTGAGGTTTTCGTCAGACGTTCGAATTGTTGCTGAACATTGGCTCGATCGGTGGGCGCTGCTTCGGCCAGCATTTTCGGCATGGCGCTTTCTAATCGGGCGATAAGAAACTCCGCCTGCAGATCGACCGTATCCGTGAGGAAGCTGCGTAATTCATTCATTTCCTTTGAATGCTGAGCCTGAAGGAATTCGGTACGCGAGTTCCAAGGGCACGGCTTTTCGCCGGTTCCCAGGAGCAATGCGGGCAGCTTTGCGCCGCGCTTCGAAATAAAGCTCACCAGCTTGGGAAAACTTTCCTCAAACGGTCCCCGCCGCCCCTTGGGATACCAGATGAAGTGGCCGATTCCGAGTGACGCGAAATCTTCGCCGGCGTTCCATGAAGTGAGGCCGGCTATGGTTCCATTACATTCATTTTGCCAGATCCTTTTTCCGATTTTGAGGACGTCAATATGGGAGAGAGAAGTTGCAGAAATCGGCTCCGGCATAACCGTGACGAGTGCGGCAGAAACCAAGGCGGCCGAAGAGTAGGAACGCTGCCATCGCGACCGCCGCTCTGTTCTTGACGGGCGGCGTTTATCTATTAGCGTCCCAGTTTCCGCGGCGACAAACTTAATTAAATCGTCGGGAAGAATACGTTTTATGAAACAACTTATCGTCATTTTCAGCGCATCCTTACTTGTATTGCCTTTATTTGGGCAAGAGAAATCGCCACAACTCAAGGACCAGAAAGAAAAGGTCAGCTATAGCATCGGTCTACAGATCGGATTCAACCTCAGCCGGCAAAAAGTGGATATCAATCCCGATGTGCTCTCGGCCGGCATCAAAGACGCGCTCGCGGGCAAGCCACAACTGAACACCGACCAAATCAAGGAAGTCATGTCAACATTCGAAAAAGATATGGAACAAAAGCAGAAACAAGCGGGGGAGAAAAACAAAACTGAAGGCGCAAAATTTTTGGAGGAAAACAAAAAGAAAGAGGGTGTGAAAACAACTGCCAGCGGCTTGGAGTACAAAGTGCTCAAAGAGGGGAACGGACCCACACCGAAAGCCACCGATACCGTCACCGTCAATTATCGCGGAACTCTGATCAATGGAACTGAGTTTGATAGTTCATACAAGCGCGGGCAACCGGCAACGTTTCCCGTCAATGGCGTCATCAAGGGATGGACGGAGGCGCTTCAGCTGATGAAAGTGGGATCCAAATATCAATTGTTTATCCCGCCGAACCTTGCCTACGGCGAAAGGGCAGTCAGTCCGGATCTCGGCGCTAATTCAACTCTAATTTTTGAAGTGGAACTGCTGGATGCGAAACCCGCTCCGACACCTGGGGCTGCGGCGGCGCCGAAAGCTGCTCCCAGTCCAGCGGCCTCACCTTCGCCAAAGAAATAAAGAGCGCTTTCGGAGCTCCTCAGAATCGCCTCAGCCTTCAGGGCTGAGAGTTGTGGAACAGCTCTGCTGTACTGTGACCTTTAGTAGGCAGCAGCAGACTGCCATTCGAGACGTGGTGCATCGCCCCACAAATCTTCCAGACTGTAAAAAGATCGTTTGTCACGGTGAAAGACGTGCACAACGACTTGCAGATAATCGAGGACGATCCACTGGCTGGCCGGAAATCCGTCAACCGCCACCGCTCGAATGGAATGATCCTCTCGCAAACGTGTTTCAATTTCGCTTGCGATTGCTTTTAGCTGCGGCTCAGACGTAGCAGAACAAATAATGAAAAAATCCGTAAACGTCGAAATCGCTCGCAAGTCGAGGATGACAATCTCTTCCGCCTTTTTGTTTGAGGCGAGGTTCGCGCACGTTGTGGCTAAATTTTCCGGGGTTATTTCTGTTGCTCCAGGTAAAGTTTTTCGCGACGAATGATTTCCTCCACTGTCGACGGTACGAAATATCGAATCGAACGGCCCGTGGCAACTCTCTTTCTGATTTCAGTTGCCGAAATATCGATTTTTCGGCGGATAACCGGGTAGGCGTGATGCGGCTGCTGGCCACTGCGATCAAGGACAACAAAGCGAACTATTTTTTCCAAATCAGCGAAGCGACGCCATTTGGTGAGCTTGTCCACGTTATCTTCACCGATCAGGCAGTAGATCAGAGCAACGTCTTTACGCTGCCGAATGTCCTCCACCGTATCGATGGTGTAAGAGGGCGATGGCCGCCGCAACTCGCAATCGTCCACGGTGAATCCGGGTTCATTCTCAATAGCGGCTTGTATCATCAACAACCGTATTTCGTCGCCGGCGACGGGCGCGGTCCTTCTGAGAGGCGATATCCGGGCGGGAATAAAGATCACTTCCTCGGCGCCGAGTCTTTCAAGGGCCTCGCGCGCAACGATAAGATGGCCATGATGAATCGGGTCAAACGTGCCCCCGTAGATTGCGATCTTTTTCAACGCTCAATGCTTAATGTTCAACGCTCAATATTCAACTCAGTATCCTGTCATGTTCAGCGAGGCGGAACATCTCTGATCTGAGATTCTTTGCTTCATTGAGGATGGCGGTCTTGAATACTGGCATTGAAACTTCAACGCTGAGCGTCCATCTTTGCCGCCCATGAAAGCGGATTCACTCGCCCAGTTGATCATGACCGGCGTGCCGGCCAAGGAATTGGATGCGAGGACAGCGAAACTGTTCCGGAAGGTGAAACCGGGCGCATTTATTTTGTTTGGCCGCAACATCGAAAGCGCAGTGCAGTTGAGAAAACTGATCGATGACTTGCGTGATGTAAGTGAGATCGAACCCATCATTACTATTGATCAGGAAGGAGGCCGCGTTTCCCGTCTCCGATTGATTGGCAATGAACCGCCGAATGCGCAGCAACTCCGCGATAAAAATGACATAGATCTCATCCGGCGCCACGGCGACGTGACCGGGCGATTGCTTCGCCTTTTCGGTTTCAATCTGGATTTGTGTCCTGTGCTGGACATTTCATTCGATGACGACGCTGAGAATTCACTGCGCGGTCGCTGTTACGGGAAGACGGTCAAGCAGGTTGTTCGCAATGCTGGGGCGTTCAATAGCGCGTTGAGAGAGCAGGGGATCGCAAGTTGCGGCAAACATTTTCCGGGTTACTCCGCCGCCAGTTCAGACGCGCACTATGAATTGCCGCGAATCGATCGCACCCGTGAGCAACTGGATCAGAACGAACTGGCTGTATTTCGTGCAGTGATTCACGAGCTCGACAGCATGATGATTTGTCATGGCTGGTATCCCTGCTTTGAACCAGAAAAGACGCCTGCTACGCTGTCGCCTCGGATCACAACGGATTTGTTGCGCAACGAACTCGGTTTCGATGGTCTCGTCATGACTGACGATCTCGACATGGGCGCGATTCTCACCGGTTATCGGCTTGACGATACGATACGCCTCTCCATCGCGGCAGGGAATGACGTGGTGATGATTTGCCACCGCATTCCCGAGATTGAAAACGTCCAAGGAATTCTCGCCGCATTGCCGCAAGACCAAATCGATCGGGCTTTGCAAAGCTTGGCACGATTCAAAGAAAGACTTACACCGCCCGACGAATTTTCCGAAGCTGCCTTCCGCAAAATTGATGACGAGATTTGGGATCTGCGCGTCGCCGTGCTGGGCGCAGAACGGGCCAGGAAGACAACTTCTCAAAGCATTCAGCGCTCACCTGTCGAGATGTTCTGATCCGGCCGGAGGGGATTGCCGCGCGTCAAGCGCGCCATGCATCTTGACCCCTCCGGTGCGTCCAGACTATTCTCCGCTTTCTGTGCGCGCCGAACTTACCATCCGCGGGATAATTATAGGTGTCATCATCACGCTGGTGTTTACTGCGGCCAATGTGTACTTCGGTCTCAAGGCCGGTCTGACCTTTTCGACGTCGATTCCGGCGGCGGTGATTTCGATGGCAATTCTAAAAGGTTTCCGTGATGCCACCGTTCAGGAAAACAACATCGTGCAGACCGTTGCGTCCGCCGCGGGAACGCTGTCGTCGATTATTTTCGTATTGCCGGGTCTGATCATGATCGGTTGGTGGACAGAATTTCCGTTTTGGACCTCATTCTTAATCTGTGCTCTGGGCGGGATTCTGGGCGTGATGTATTCAATTCCGCTTCGCCGCGCTTTGGTGACAAATTCGGATCTGCCATATCCTGAAGGTGTCGCATGTGCCGAGGTGCTCAAAGTCGGCAGCAGCGATAAAACGCATGCCGCAGATATCGAACATGGACGTGCAGGTCTGCTCGCGGTCTTGTGGGGAGCGATCGTAGCTGCCGTATTCGCCGTAATCGTCGCAACGCAGGTGTTCGCTTCTGATGTGGCGCAGGCCTTCCGAATCGGCAGGCGAGGCGCCGTGAGCGGCTATGATTTTTCTCTTTCCTTTGCGCTGCTGGCGATCGGTCACCTGGTTGGGCTGTCGGTAGGAATCGCCATGCTCATCGGCGCATTGATCGGCTGGGGTTGGGGCGTGCCGCATTACTCCGCAATGTTCAACGATGTCACGACGGCGGCTGGTCAACTCGCGCAGAGCACTTGGAGCAAAAAAGTGCGTTTTGTTGGGGCGGGCGCGATTGGCGTCTCAGCGATCTGGACGTTGCTGAAGTTGGTAAAGCCTGTTGCGCAAGGCCTCGCTGGCGCAATGGCTGCTTCACGCGCGCGCAAGGCGGGCAGAGCCGATACATTGCCAATCACTGAGCGCGATATTCCGATCGGCATCGTAGGTGTTGTTACATTGGTTTGCATGCTGCCGATCGGTTGGCTGCTCGGCTACTTCGGGAATAT
>QHOR01000367.1:0-1882 GCA_003219395.1 Verrucomicrobiota bacterium
TTCCCGCAAAAACGAGCCAGGCGAGGTTACCCGTTAGCAATCCGTTTTTGGCCAGACCCGCGAGCGTGGCAAAATCGAACGAGCCCCGGGCCAGATAAATCGCCAGGAATCCCAGCAGCATGGCCACGCTTCCGAGAAAAGTGTAGAGGAAAAACTTCGTTGCGGCGCGGTCCCGATTTTCGCCCCCCCAGATTTTGATGAGCAGGAATGTGGGAATCAGGCTCATTTCATAGAACAGAAACCAGAGGACAAAGTTCTGCGCCTTGAATGTGCAGTAGAGCGCAGTGCGCAAAACCCGCGGTCCATCTTCTGCGCGAGAAATGCAAAGGGAATAATGACCGAGGTAAGTAACACAAGGAGCAGGCTTAAACCGTCGATCCCGACCAGGTATTCGGCCCCAATTGCAGGAATCCATGTGTGCCGTTCAATCAACTGAAAGCCGAAAGCCCGAGTGTCGAAGTGCTTCCACAACATCAATGCATCAAACGCTGCCAGGACGTTAAATAGCAATGCGATCGGACGCGCATTTCTCGCCGGAGCTGTAAAGAGCGCAAGTGCGCCAACCAGCGGAGCGATGATGATCGCGCTGATTAAGCCAACCATGCGTAGAACAGCAACAGCGCCAGCGCCCCGATGGCGATCACGCCGAGATATGTTTGGATCTGCCCGGAGTGCGCACCGGATAGAAGTCGACCCAGACCACGGGTAGCAAGAGTAGTCTTATCAACTCCCGGATTGATGCCGCGCTCATCAACACCGGCTGTGAAACTTCCGAGCAGTTGACCGGTCGCGCCGAATCCGCGCACGAGGCGATCCCAGAATTGACGATCCATCCAATCGGACAGACGCGCGCTCATCCAGCTGAATGCGATGATCGTGCGAGCATAAAGTTCGTCGATCCACATTTTATGTTCGAGAAACCGAAACAATTGGGGCTGCGCGAATTCCAGCGGATCTGTGTCGCCGGGGCGCCGTCGATGTTGCACGCCCGCTTTGCGATACATCCAGATACCTAGAGCGAAACCGGCGCCCACAAGAATCAGCGAAAGAAAAAGCGACGGCTGAATCAGGCGCACAAGCTCAACGCGTGCAGCGGTTCCTGTTAGGTAGTCATGCAGCCATGGCCAAGCCGGCGTTAGCACGATACTGAACAAAATCGCACAAATCGCGAGTACGATCAGCGGCATGGTCATGACTCCCGGACTCTCATGGGCGCGCTCAGAGGCAGCGCGCCGATCGCCAAAAAAGACGTAGATGATTTGTCGGGTCATGTAGAGCGCGGTAATAACAACGCCGATCAGCAGAAGGTAATAAGGCAGCCGAGAAGGCGGCCAATGCCCAGTGACATCCAGGATTTCCTCCTTCGTCCAACCGCCCGAAAACAAAAGCGGCACACCGCTCAGAGCCATCATGCCGATTGCATAAGTTGAAAACGTGATTGGCATGAGCCGGCTCAGACCGCCCATTTTCCGAATGTCCTGTTCACCGTAGCAGCCGTGAATGACCGAGCCGGCGCCCAGAAACAACAGCGCCTTGAAAAAACCGTGAGCCAGCAAGTGCATTATTCCGGCAGCGACGCCGCCCACACCGAGCGAAACCATCATCAAACCGAGTTGAGAAATCGTCGAGTAGGCAAGGATTCGTTTGATGTCGGCCTGTGCTATCGCAATGAGTGCGGCCATTAACGCCGTCGTGACGCCAATCCACACGACGACTGTCAGCGACGATGTTATCCCATTGATGGCGCCTAACGAGAACACCGGATACACGCGGGCAACCAGAAACACCCCGGCAGCAACCATCGTGGCGGCATGGATCAGTGCGCTCACCGGAGTCGGGCCCTCCATCGCATCCGGCAACCAGACGTGTAGCGGGAATTGCC
>QHOR01000367.1:1927-3475 GCA_003219395.1 Verrucomicrobiota bacterium
CGTAAAAAAGAAGCGTTCCGCCGCGGCCGTAAAGCAAGAGTACCCCAAGAAAAAATCCCAAGTCTCCGATGCGAGTGGTAATGAACGCTTTTTTTGCCGCAGCGGCGGCGCTCGGCCGCTCAATCCAAAACCCAATGAGTAAATAGGAGGCCAGACCAACGAGCTCCCAGCAGATAAACAGAAGAAGTAAACTGTTCGAAATAACAAGGCCGAGCATTGCACCCGAGAAAAACGAGAGGTAAGCGAAAAAGCGGACGAATTGTTTGTCGCCAGCCATATAACCAGCGCTGAAGACGAAGATACAAAGCGAGACCAGTGTGATCATCATCAGCATGACGGCCGCCAGCGGATCAAGAACCCAGCCCAGACGCAGCGGGTGGTCGCCGAACGTGAACCAGGTAAAATTCTGAACGGAGCGGAATCCAGCCGTTTGCACAGTCGGCAGAAATGCGACCAAAGACGTGACGAGCACGGCGATCTGGCTGGCAATTGCCAGTATGGCTGCGCTTTTGTGCCGCGGATTCGGTAAGCTCAAAATCACGAGCGAAGCCGCGAACGGCACGGCAGGAATGAACCAGAGATGATCGAGGATCCAGCGGCTCATCCTTTGAGCTGATTCATGTGGTCGACGCTTGTTGTGCGATAGTGCCGATAGACGGTTATTACCAGCGCAAGACCGACCGCAGCCTCAGCGGCGGCAATGGCGATTGAGAAAATCGCGATCATGACACCGTTCGGTGTCGGTGATTGCGGGCTAAAGCGCCAGAACGCAATGAAATTGATGTTTGCCGCCGCAAGCATCATCTCGATCCCAATTAGAATAAAGATGGCGTGACGGCGGCTCAGGGCCGCCAGCAGGCCGATCGAAAACAAGGCGGCAGAAATGACGAGGAAGATTTGAAGAGTCGGTATCATTGCTTCTCCTCCATGACCAGAACGAGCGCGCCGATTAGCGCAGCGGTCAGAAGCAGGCCCACACATTGCAATGGCCAGACATAACTGGTCATCAACGCTTCGCCGATGCGTTTAACCGTTACTGTTCGAATATGCGGGGCGACAACAGCAATGGATTGCGTCTTAAGGATCGCCCACGTCAAACCGCCAAACACACCAGACGCCAGGAATGCACCACCCCAGTTAACACCGCCTACTTTTCCAAGGTCGCGGCGTGTCAGAAGAATCGTAAAAACAATCAGTACCGCAACCGCACCGATGTAGACAAATACCAGCACCAGGCCGACAAATTCCGCGCCGAGCAGAAACAAGAGTGCGGCCACGCCGATGAGGGCAACAGCAAAACTTAGCGTCGCGTGCATGAGCTTTTGGAGCGTGGCAGCGGCCAGCGCAGCAGCCAGGGCCACGATCGCAATAAGGACGACCGTGACGCTGCTCATTCGGCGAAACGATAAACGCGTGGCGCAAATTTTCTTTGCGTGTCGAGCAACATCGACAGGGCGGTGTAGATAATGGCGATCACCACAAACGACCATAGCCATCCGCGCAAGCCGCGACCCGCATAATGCCAGACAGCCGCTGCGATGACGCAGG
>QHOR01000367.1:3547-3977 GCA_003219395.1 Verrucomicrobiota bacterium
GGCAATGTTCCGCGAAGCCAGATGTAAACGAAGAGTAGCGTGCTCAGCTTCGCGAAAAACCAGACATAGGATGGAACAAATTGCAGCGCGGATACGGGTGAATGCCAGCCACCGAGAAACAGTGTCGCCGCAAGCCCGGTGATAGCGAACATTCCGAGATATTCTGCCATGAAGAAAGTTGCGTACTTAAACCCGGAATATTCGGTCATGTGGCCGGCAACAATTTCCGATTCACCTTCCGGCACATCGAATGGTGTGCGATTCGATTCCACAAGACCGGATACAAAAAACAAAATGAACGCAGTTGCTCCCCACGGCGTGAAGACGAACCAGCGTGGCACGAAGCCAAATGTGTATCCAGCCTGCGCAGCAACAATCCTGTCAGGTGTCAGCGACCCCACCACCATCACCACCGGGAGCACGGTAATCA
>QHOR01000126.1 GCA_003219395.1 Verrucomicrobiota bacterium
AGGATAGAGAGTTCCTTGCGCCAGGAATTTATAGCCGCCGTGTTTGCGTTCGCCATTGCTCTGATCTTGCTCGAGCAACTCCTCGGTAGCGTGTTGAAATACTTTGATGAATTCATTGCCGATCAGCTTGCGCTTGGTTTCGGGATCCGTCACTCCTTTGAGCAGCGAGACAAATCGATCGCTGGCGTCCACATATTTCAGACGCACGTGAAAATTCTCTCCGAAAACGCGCTGCACGACTTCTTCTTCTCGCGCGCGGAGCAGTCCATTGTTCACAAAAATGCAGGTGAGTTGGTTTCCGATCGCCTTATGCAGAAGTGCAGCGGTCACTGAAGAATCCACACCGCCGCTCAAGCCGAGCACGACCTTTTGATCGCCGACTTGTTTCCTGACGCGATCGCAAGCTTCTTCAATGAAGGAGCCCATTGTCCAGTCCATCGCGCAATGGCAGATGTGAAACAGAAAATTCTGAAGAATTTCCCGGCCTCGCGGTGTGTGTGCGACTTCGGGATGAAATTGCAATCCGTACAGCTTGCGCTCTGGATCCTCCACTGCGGCGAAATCGCAGCCTTCGGTGGTCCCGGCGACGCGAAAACCTTGCGGTAACGCTGTCACCTCGTCGCCGTGGCTGTTCCAGACGTCGAGCTGCTCTCCTAAACCGCCTAAGAGCTGCGAACTGTTCTTGATGTGCAAAACACTCGCGCCATACTCGCGGCGTCCGGAGAATACGACCCGGCCGCCAAGATGATTGGCCATTAACATCAGCCCGTAACAAATTCCGAGCACGGGAATACCAAGTGAAAAAATGTTTGGGTCGATTTGCGGTGCTCCCTTATCGTAAACACTGGCGGGCCCGCCCGAAAGGATCAGGCCCTTTGGCTTCAATGCGGTGATTTCAGCGGCCGGCGTGTCGAAACGAACAATCTCCGAATACACTTGGCACTCACGGATTCGCCGCGCTATGACTTGCGTGTATTGCGAGCCGAAATCGAGGATGAGAATTTTTGAGTGCGTGGATTTGTCGGACATCTTCAGCGCACGCTACGGATGAGTCTGCGGGACGCTATGCTCTGCGGCTGGATCGCCCGGAGATCGCTCCAACGGTCCGACTGTTCCCTGGCCAGTCACTCCTCGTTGAAATTGTCCCTGAACCTCCTGGGTGCTCCGTTGCTCAAGGGGATCGGCACACCCGGCCACAGCGAGGCATGCGATCGCGAGAAGGATAGGGAGGGGCATCATCTGCTAATTTTAGGAACGAAGTGTAGCATTGCAAGAGCGGCGGCCATTGAGGCGATGAACCGATGAAGCCGTGCAGCCTAAAGCGCCTTAAGTTGTGGTGGTGGGCGAAGCGAATATTTCTGATGTCACTTTGTTCCTGATGAAGAACCGATCAGAGATGTTGGCTTCGCCCAGAATGACATGACGTTCCCACTTCAACGCTTTAACACTTCAACGCCGTGATCGATCCCGAACTCTTGCTGCAGGGGTATCGGCTTGGCGTTTTTCCAATGGCAATGGAGAACGATTCAATCCAATGGTTTTCGCCCGATCCGCGCGCAATTTTGCCGTTGGAAGATTTTCATGTGCCACACGCGCTACGGCGTCTGGTGCGCAAAAAACTTTTTGAAACGACGAAGAATAATGCGTTTTCGAAAGTGATCGAGGCATGCGCGGAACGCGATGATACCTGGATCAACCTCGAAATTATTGAGAGCTACATGCGATTGCATGAGCTCGGCTATGCGCATTCCGTCGAAGCGTGGCAGGAAGGCAGCCTTGCTGGTGGACTGTATGGCGTGGCCGTCGGCGGCGCTTTTTTTGGCGAATCAATGTTCCACCATGTAACCGGTGCATCCAAAATCGCGTTGGTGGCGTTGGTGGAGCATCTACGTGCTCGAAAATTCGCCTTGCTTGACACGCAATGGCTAACTCCGCACCTGCAACAATTTGGTGGTATCGAAATTTCCCGAGAGCATTACCTGCGCTTGTTGCGCAGAGCAATTGAACTGCCATGTCGGTTTTGAATTTCCGCACCCGTGTTCGACATTGAGCGTTGGACGTTTTCTGCTTTAGTAAGCAGCCCGCTCAGACGAGGCAAGTTTGCATAGGCTGGGTAGCTCAGTTGGCAGAGCAGTGGACTGAAAATCCACGTGTCGCCGGTTCGATTCCGGCCCCAGCCATACTCTGGGCGAGAAGCATGCAGAGCCATTCAAAGAAATACGATTGGAAAGACGCAGGCGAGGAATGGTCCGAGCCATGGGGCAGTTCGGCCGCGCAATGGACAGGCACCATCCTGCCTCGTATTCGTGATTGCCTGCCAACCGGCACCATCCTGGAGATCGCACCAGGCTTTGGGCGATGGACGCATTACCTTAAGGATTATTGTCAGGAACTCTCGATTGTTGACGCCTCCCGTGAATGTGTCGAAGCGTGTTCCCGGCGGTTCGCGGCTGAGTCGCATGTGCACTGTTTTCTTAATGATGGCCGCTCATTATCCATGATTCCCGATGCGTCAGTCGACTTCGTGTTTAGTTTCGATTCGTTTGTGCATTTACCTCGCGAAATCGTCCAGGACTACCTCGACGAGCTGCGAAGAACGCTGAAGATCGGCGGCAAAGGATTTATTCATCATTCTAATCTCGGCGCGTATGCTGACTCCCTGTCGCGACGGCTTCCCGAACGGATCCGTAAGGTTCTTCGCAAAATGAAGATCCTAGACTGGGAACATCACCGCAATCCAACCATGAGCGCTGATGTTTTTCGGTCTTTATGCAGTCGCACTGGCCTAAACTGCACCGGCCAGGAATTGATCAATTGGCGGGGGAGACGCTTGATTGATTGCTTATCGTGGTTTCAACGAGGCGATTTCAGTGAAAACGGCTCAACCAAGATATTTCGAAATCCAGGGTTCATGCGGGAAGCGGCGCGAATTCGCCGGCAACGGCAAAAGCCGACCTGACAAAATACCGGCTTTACCATCATTCACGGGCCGCCTGTATTTCCGGCCTTCACCTGTGGATCTAATTAACAAGCTCCTTTAGCGGGGTGCTCGACCAGGCCCAATCTCAGGAATCCCTTTAGCGGTTTTCTCTCGCGCAATCACCCGATAAATCAGAGAGAGGAAGCGTGAGTGGCAAATCTACGTTGGCTTCTTCCCGAGACACTCGAAGTCGTTGACACAACGTCATTGCCTAATCAATTTCTTTCACTCAAGATCGCGGCGTGCCTGAAAGCCAAACTGCGCCGCCGCCGTTGCCAAAGTCGCAGCCGTCATTTGGGAAACGTCATAGCACAATCATTAAGCTGCTCGGGGTCGGCGCGCTGGTTCTGGTGCTTCTGATTCCGCTTGCAATGATCACTGGCGTATTGCGGGAGCGATTGCAGCGCCGCAACGAAGCGGTCTCCGATATTACATCGTCGTGGGGTGGCGAACAGAATGTGGTTGGGCCGGTTCTGGGTATTCCATATCAATACAAGTTTAAAGTCGTCAAAGAAGTGCCGGCGCCTGATGGCAAAATGGAGCGACGCGAAGTGGAAGAGAACGGCACAGCAGTTGCCTATTTTCTTCCCGAAACACTGCACATTACCGGTGACGTGCAGACACAGATGTTACATCGCGGCATTTATGACGCGGCAGTTTTCCGCGCTCAGGTTACGCTCTCCGGCAAATTTGCGGCGCCGGATTTTGGTCCCCTTAAGATCGACGTAAGAGACCTGCAATGGAAGGACGCGTTTGTCACGATCGCGGTGAACGATTTGCGAGGAACACGCGAAGCAATGATACTCGACTGGGGCGGCACCAAGCACCCGTTACTGCCTGGGTCGCAGGTTCCAGGATACACAACCGGCGCGACCGCGTCGCTGGGAAACGATCAACCGATTGCGAGCGACACCGAATTTTCCATTCCACTCGATTTCAACGGAAGCGAGGGGATCTATTTCGCGCCTTTTGGGGTGCAGAATGAGGTTACTTTGAAATCGAACTGGCCCGATCCGGCGTTTCGCGGCGCGTTCTTGCCCGCCGAACGATCTGTGCGTTCTGATGGATTCGATGGCAAATGGAAGGTGTCGTATTACGGTCGTGATTATCCGCAATCGTGGACGAGTCGAGTCGGCAATGAGCGTTTCAGTGTTCCGGCGGTTACGAATTCCCGTTTTGGTGTTCAGCTTTTGTCCATTCTGGACGCTTATCGCTACGTAGAACGCTCGATCAAATACGGTGTGCTGTTTCTTGTGCTGGTTTTTACAACTTTCTTTCTGTTTGAGGTCACGGCGCGACAAAAGATTCATCCGTTTCAGTATTTGATGGTCGGCGCGGCCCTTTGCTTGTTTTATCTGTTGCTACTGTCGATTTCAGAATTTATCGGATTTAGCTGGGCGTATCTGATCGCGGCGGTCGCATCGACCGCTTTGATTACGTGGTATTGCCGATTTTTCCTTGGGGGCGGGGCGCGCACGCTGATGATTGGCGCTGGTCTCGCTGGCGTTTACACGTTTCTCTACATCACTTTGCGCCAGCAGGATTATGCCCTGCTCATGGGCGCGATCGCACTTTTCATCGTACTTGCCATCGTGATGTACGTGACACGCAAAGTGGATTGGTACGCGCGTGATGCGGGCTCACTATCGCTCGAGGGATAGAACTGACGCAGATTCAAAGAGATCGTAATCGACAGGCTGTCCGACTCGTCTGAGTTGCAGGAAGTGATGATGCGCTGTGATGATTTCGTTTCGCAGAGGTTTCTATGGCGGCTTGCTCATCGCTCTTTGCGCAGGACTCTACCTCATTTGGCTGTGGCAGCCGGAGCGGCAGGTGAGGCGTCACACCGAAAATTTTTTCCGGACGATTGAGCACAAAAGCTGGGACGGCGCTGCCCATTTCGTTGCAGCCGATTATCAGGATCAGTGGGGCAACGATCACGTGCGGGTTCTGGAGCGCCTCCGCGAAAGCCTTCGATATGTACGTGGTCCCAGAGTCATCATGTCCAATCCGACCGTGCAGGTTAAAGGCCCGGTCGCAGTCTGGAGCGGCAAAATTACGCTGTACAGTGCCGATGAGGACGTGATGGAGGCGCTTGATCAGCGGGTCAATTCGTTACCATCTCCGTTCGAACTGGAGTGGCATCATCTTTCAGGCAAGCCATGGGATTGGAAGCTCGTGCGAGTAAGCAATCCGGCGTTTGAAATTCCGGCAGATGTTTATTGTCGGCGCGACACTGGAAGTTCGCGGCCCAAAAGCACCGCTATGAATCATTTACCCTGCGCCTGGCGCAATTGAGTCTTGGCAGTTTCCACATCTCGCACAGTCTGCTGGCAAAGCAAAATTGCGCGGAGTTTGTCGCCCTGGTAATAGCGCGCCGTGAATTTTTTCTTTGCGTACGTGCCTTGAACATCAACACGTGTGGGTAAGACGCTGAAATCGCCAACAAAATCCATCCGCAAATCGAACATCTCGGTCCAAAAATAGGGGACTTGCTCGTAGCGAATGCGTTTTTTGCCGGTCATATTGGCGCCTGCAACCAAGCCCTGGCTCCGTGCGTTCTCCCAATGCGTTTGGCGTCGCACGCCACCCATTATGCGATCGGGATAAAATGCCAGGTCGCCAACCGC
>QHOR01000127.1:0-522 GCA_003219395.1 Verrucomicrobiota bacterium
TGGACGCTGATTACCACGTTCATTCGCAACATGTTCTTGAATTGGCTGGTGCTGATCTCGTGGCTGGCCGCGGCAATGATGATCCCGAGATTATATCTCGCGGCGATCAACCTGCAACCGAACTGGCCGGCTTGGGGTGTCGATATGGACCTCACCAAGTACACGCAGATGGCGGATCAGATAAAGCATGACTGGGACATTTGGCTCGCCATCCTGGTCGCAATTGGAGGCGGGCTCATCGCTGTAGCTATGGCTTATGCGATCATCGACGTTCCTTCCACTGGCAATGCGCGCCTGCCGCAGCGGCGCTTTCTGGAATTCCGTCAGCTTCCGTTAATATTCGCATCTCTCATTTTGGCTGAATGGTGGGCTTTGGTCCGCAACGTTCACGGCAGCGATCCATTCGAGGCCGGGCTGTTGTTGTTCAAGTTTATGGGCTTTGCTATTGCGAGTTATTTAACCGGCGGCGTCTTTGCTACCGTTGTTCTCGAAGTCCGCAAGGAAAAGAGAAAGTGGCGCGTT
>QHOR01000127.1:533-6147 GCA_003219395.1 Verrucomicrobiota bacterium
ATCATCGCGCTGGCAGCAGTAGTAGCAGGCTGTTGTCTCTGGGGAATTGCAACCCGACTGTTTTTGGAACCTCCGATTCAATTCACACTGAGCCGCGATATCCAGGCGACGCCAATCCCCTGGAGTAATCAAAAAATCGCCATCCCAAAGGACACCAAGGGAGTCATTACCCAGATCGAGCGAAGATACACCATCGAAACACCCGAGAAAAAGGGACGTGTCAGCGAAAGCGATTTCGGTCCCCTGGAATTGAAACCAGATGAAAAGCCTCCGATTCAATACACGTTGAAGCGCGATTGCGAAGCCCTGCCGATTCCGTGGCCGACGCCACCCTGGAACAGAGAGAAAACCAAGTTCGCCGCAGGTACCCAGGTGCTCATCACCCAAATCCAAAGAATTTACACGATCGAAACTCCTCAAGGTCGGGGGCACATCACCGATAAGGATGTCGATGCCTTGCTGGTCAAATTAAATGGGAAGCTTCCCGATCGCTTTCCATTGCCGGCGCCTGCAAGTAACGCTGTCAAATACGTCTGTTTCGCGCCCGCTCTGATTCTGGCGGTGCTGCTGCTAGTGAATTTCCTGTTTACTGGCCTAACGAGTTGGGTGACCGAGGATGAAGATCGGGAATGGTGGGGACGATCAGCGGCCTGGATTCTGATCACCATTTTCGGCTGGCTTGTCGTCACTGTTATCGTTCTGTGGGGTGCTCAGGCGATTTCCGCGACGCCAAATCGCCTCGGTGTTTTTCTTGGAGATGTGAAGGCAACACCCCAGGCCAAGGGGCTTCTTGGCGCTTTTGGAGGAGTGACTGGAATCGTCAGCGCATTACTGGCTGTCCGATCCAAACTGAGTAGCAAGTTTGGCGAGAAAGCCGGATTTCAATGGCTTCTGCTTGTGACGGCAGTCGCCTTCTTTGTCCTTCTATCAATCGTCATTTCGTGGGTCCTGGTACTGGTTGGCTCTCAACCCTGGGCACAGCACGCCACCGCCTGGTTTTTAGGAGGAAGACAAGATCAACTGGCAGATCCTAATTCCTGGCGTGTGCAACTCTTCGTCGTCGTCTTCCTCACAGGCGCCATGCTGTTGTTCGGAATTGTGATGGGGTTTTTCATCAATGCGAATAAGTTCTCCCTCCACGCAACTTATCGGAATCGGTTGATCCGCGCCTATCTGGCCGCATCGCGAACACAGCGCAGCCCGAATTTGTTCACAGGATTCGATCCTGACGACAACATCAAGCTGGGTGACTTGTCTTCCGACAAGCCTTTCCACGTCCTCAATAGCACGCTCAATATCGTCAGCGGCCAGCAGCTGGCATGGCAGGAGCGGAGGGCTGAATCGTTTACAATGAGCCGGCTACACTGTGGTTCGTTCAAGGTCGGCTATCGGCCATCTGCCAAATATGGCGATGCGATTACACTTGGAACCGCGCTGGCTATTTCAGGAGCGGCGGCAAATCCAAACATGGGCTACCATTCTTCACCGGTGCTGGGCCTTCTGATGACGCTATTTAATGTGCGGCTTGGCTGGTGGCTGGGAAACCCGGGAGCCTCTGGAGTCAAAACATGGCGCCGAAAGGGGCCACAATATTCCGTTGGGCCGCTGTTCTCTGAAGCAATCGGAAACACCACCGATAATTATCAATATGTGAATCTCTCCGATGGCGGCCATTTCGAGAACCTTGGATTGTACGAGATGGTGCTGCGTCGCTGTCACTTCATTGTGGTAAGCGACGGCGGTGAAGACCCCGAATGTGCCTATGCCGATCTCGGTGAAGCGGTGCGCAAAATCCGTATCGATTTTGGAATTCCCATCGAGTTTGGCACAATGACCATCTATCCGCGCAGCGCAATCGATACCCTTAAGAATTCTGGCCACAACTGTGCCGTGGGCCGCATTCGCTACTCAGTCGTCGACGGTGCCGACGCTCCAGATGGCGTTATCATTTACGTCAAGCCGGCTTGTTATGGTGACGAACCGCGCGACATCTACGAATACTTCAAGACAAATCCCACGTTTCCGCACGAGACCACGAGTGATCAGTTCTTTTCCGAGTCCCAATTCGAGAGCTATCGGATGCTGGGTGCACATACCATGGGAAAACTTTGCACCGATTGCGGTGGAGATTTTCGCTGTTTCGTTCGCGACGTTCTGGAACGCCACCTCGAGATGGAAGCGCCTGATTGGCTGGCAGAATTGGTCGAAGCCCACGGAAACGAAAACAAGGATCGCGTAAGCGCCTGATTCAGCGCCATGGAGGACATGCGCCTATGCCAGCACCGCTAATTTGTGCTAATCTCGTGGGATGACCCGCATGTTGGCTCTGCCGGTCACATTCTTCGCTGTGGCGATTTCGGCCTTGGCGGCGGACCAAACAGCGCAAAACAAATCGGAGGAACTCGAGTCGTTCGATGTCGAGCCACCGATATTGAAACAAAATCTCTCGGATGAACCATTGCCGAACGGCGATATGGCACGTTTGGAAAAACAACTGGAACGTGCAAGGCAAAGTGCAGCAGGCGCGGAACGTTTCTATAAGATCGGGGTGCTTGCAAAAATCGAGGTGGAACAACGGCTGTTAAAGGTCGTACGCTGTGAATCGGACCTGGCCAATGCGCGTGTTGCTCGCGCAAAAGAAGAGCTTGCTGAAAAAGAGTCTCAACTCACAACTGGCGAAATTACAAGGGACGAACTGGAATCTATGAAAACAGCGCTGGCGCAACTAACCGAGACCGCCCAAGCGGCGGCGGCTAAACGCGAGCGCGCCGAGCTCGACGCAGCAGAAGCAAACTTACGCCGACAGCAGAAGCTGCTTAGGCTCGGGATCGGTCAGAAATCCGACGTCACTCAGGCCGAAGAAAAACTTGCCGAGCTCAGGGCGCCGAAGAATTGACGAGCATCAAATTGCAGCGTCAGCGCAATCGGCGGGTTCCCCATTTGGCCCAGTGGCCGTTTGTGCGTTTCGTCAGCGGCTCAATAGCCCGCCGCCATCCCGTCCTTGCGCGCTTCGCTCGCCCCGACATACACGCGCTGGCCATTGTGCATTTCGACTCTGATCGCCTGGTAACCGCCGTAGCCGCCAACATCGAAGCGCACGTCGTGTCCTTTCTTGCGCAGTTCGCGCACAGTCTCGTACGGGATACCGCTCTCGACTTCAACATAACCCCCTGATTCATTCATTTTTTCTCCGGTAGGTTCGTTGTCGCCTTCGTGTTGCCAGCGTGACGCGTCGCCGGCTTCCTGCACGCCTAACCCGAAATCAATCTGGTTCGTGAGCACTTGTACGTGACCCTGCGGCTGCATGCCGCCGCCCATGACACCGAAAGCTTCCCACGGCGTGCCATCTTTCATAACAAAACCAGGAATTATAGTGTGAAACGGACGTTTACCCGGCGCGTAAACGTTCGCATGACCGGGATCCATGGAGAAGAGTTCGCCGCGATCCTGAAACACGAATCCGAGTCCGGGAACCACGATGCCACTGCCCATCCCGCGATAATTGCTTTGAATGAGTGAGACCATGTTGCCTTCGTCATCGGCGGTGCACAGATAGATCGTGTCACCCTGATTTAGCGCCGGATTGCCAGCCTCAAGCTTCTTTGCCGCTTGATTTGGATCGATCAACTTGCGGCGTTCCGCTGCGTAGGTTTTTGAAAGCAATCCGGTGAGCGGAACCTTTGCGAATGCTGGATCGGCATAAAACTTCGCCCGATCGGCCCATGCGATTTTCTTCGCTTCGATCATCGTGTGCAGCGTCTCAGGCGAATTGCGCCCCATGGCGCGTAGATCGAATCCTTCAAGAATGTTCAACATCTGGAGCGCCGCGATACCCTGGCCGTTTGGCGGGAGCTCAAAGACCTCGTAGCCGCGATAGTTCGTCGAAACCGGATCAACCCAGGTCGATGTATGTTTTTCGAAATCGGCTTTCCGCAAAAAGCCGCCGTTTGATCGCATGAACTCGTCGACCTTCTCCGCGATCTCACCTCGATAAAAGGCGTCGCGACCTTTTTCAGCGATCAGTTGCAACGTTTTCGCGAGGGCGGGATTCTTGAAAATATCGCCGTTAGCTGGGGTTCGGGCTTTTCCGTCGAGCGTGTAAGTCTGGAGAAAAGCGCCTGGCAATCCCTTGTATAGCCGTGGTCCAAAGGCCCAGTAATATGCGATTAACTCTGTAACCGGAAAACCTTCTTCGGCATATCGAATGGCAGGCGCAAGATCATCACCCAGTTTCAGTTTGCCGAATCTTTTGTGCAGCTCGGCCCAGGCATCCACTGTTCCGGGCACGCTAATCGGCAACATCCCTAACGGCGGAATCTTGTCACGATGCAGTTTTTCCAGTTCGGCCTTCATCTGATCGTAACTCAAGCCGAGCGGCGAACGTCCGCTGCCGTTGAGGCCATAGAGTTTGTTTTCTTTCGCGCTATAAACGATTGCAAACAGATCGCCACCAATTCCATTGGAGACGGGCTCCATTAAACCGAGGGTTGCGTTTGCGGCGATTGCCGCATCCACCGCGCTGCCACCACGTTTTAAGATGTCGATGCCGACCACCGTCGCCGCGGGCACGCTTGTGCAGACCATTCCATGCCGTGCCAGCACCTCCGATCGCGTGGCAAAATTTTTTCCAGTTATGCGATCCATCTGGGCGTTAACACGCAGGGCTATAATCAGAACACCGAACAACCCAAAACCGAGCTTAATCCAGCGCACCGGCCACATTAATACCGTCTACTCAAAGAGTGCACTTGAATTTTAGCGGCCTGATTATATTGGATTGCTGAGCATCAATGAAGATTTCGTCCGACGACCAAAAAGCAATCAGTGTGATTCTGATCTCCCTCGGATTTCTATTCTTTCTGATCGGCATCGCTGCTCATTTCAAAGCGGGGTTTCAATCACGCGCCGAGATTACAACGGCAGGCTTCGTCGCTGCTGCGATCTTCGCGGGCTTGGGCCTGCTTGTGTTCTTCTTTTCGTTTACGAAAAAGGAGAGTTGAAAGTCTCACCTGAGAGCACATCGCGATCTGGAAGTCGGATACGCGTTACAAGGAAAAAAGTGGCGGCGATCCTCCTCAGAATCGCCGCCGTCCCCACCGCTCTGAACAACCAAGTTATTGCTGCATTGCGTCGTGAAGCTCCTTATGCGCATTCATCATGTCTTGATGCGCTTTTTGAATGGCATCGAGCTTTTTCTGTTGATCAGCCGTTAACAACGGTCGGATCTGCGACAGCGAATTGTCGATCACTCCTTTCGCTTTCTGCATCGCTTCTTGATGAATGGCGGCGAGCTGCGGTTTGGCAGCATCAACAATTGGCTGAACTTTGGTCTCTTGATCAGAGGTCAGATCCAACTGCTTCGTGATTCCCTGAAGGCCGAACGCGTGGCCATGCCACCGTCCAGCACCGCCAGGGCCAGGTTGCGCTTGCACAATGACGAAACCGCCAAGCGCTATCACACCCGCGGCTATAAACGTTAATATATTTCTTTTCATAGTTTCTTTCATTTTGTCTCCGCGAAATATTTTTTCGCTTTCACCAAGTCATGACCGGCGGACACTCTGCGCGGTTACAATTTTTCTTTTGTTCACTCGGTCCACGGCGCTTTCCTGTG
>QHOR01000127.1:6179-9974 GCA_003219395.1 Verrucomicrobiota bacterium
AACCAACACGGGCTGGTAGCGGTCATTGCTACTGGTGTGGATGCGCTCTCGATTACATGGATGATACTGACGCAAGTGCGCTTGTTCATGCTGCCCTGCGGCATGACGATGAGGCGGCTCGCGCGTTGGTGCGACAGCTTTATCCACTCGTGGCTAAAATCGTCCGTACTCATCGCCCCCATCGAACGGATGAAGAGGATCTCTGCCAAATGATTTTTATCAAAGTGTTCCAGAAATTATCTCAATTTTCCGGGAAGGTGCCGCTGGAGCACTGGGTTTCCCGTATCGCAGTCAATACTTGTCTGAACCAGATTCAGTGGGAGAAAATACGGCCCGAGCTTCGCCATGCGGATTTAAGCGTGGAAGAACAAGCCGTGATTGAAAACCTGACAACCTCGTCGGATGAATTGTCTCCGGACCAGCGTTTTGCCTCACGCCAACTGGTCGAACATCTTCTCACTGCGCTTAAACCGGTCGAACGGCTGGCTATTGATCTGCTATACTTGCAAGGACGTTCAGTTGAAGAGATCCGTAAAATCACGGGCTGGAGCGCGGCGCTCGTTAAAGTGCGGGCGTTTCGAGCGCGACAAAAAATGAAAGAATACCTCGCCAGGATTTCGGCGAAGGAACGCAAATGAAGAATCACGAAATCAATCGGTTGTTGCGATCAGCCGCGCAGGCTGCAGATGAGTCTCCGGCTGAAATGCCGTTTGGATTCGATACTCGCGTCGTCGCGCTTTGGGACGCCTTGGCTGCGAAACCAAATGGCATCGCTTCATTGCTCCGGCGCGTTGCGCTCTTGTCGGCAGCCGTGATTGCTATTTCCGCGTTGGCGGCTGTTCGCGAGATCCAACAAAGCCGGGAACAGGATAACGATTTCACGAACGAGTTCGCTATCGCGGACACGGCCATTCAGGATGAGTTTTCGCAATGAACGGCGCCCTGAAATGGAAACTCGTTGCCGGATTTGTCCTTGTATTCCTCGCGGGCGGAATTGCCGGCGCTGCTTTGGGGGGACTTTACGCTCGGCATCTCTTCTTTGATGTTCACCACTCCAGACGGGTGGGCGAGAGAATGAAAGAGCGGTTTCGCGCCGAGCTTAGTCTGACACCTCAACAGGAGACAAAAATCTCGCCAGTCATCGATAGAACGGCTGCGCAACTCCAGGAAATACGGCGCGACACCGGCCGGCGTGTTCATGAAATCGTGGCGGAAGCGCATAAGGAGATCGCGGTCAATCTTACCGACGAACAGCGGCAAAAACTTCAACAAATGGCAGACCGGCACCGACCGTGGCGGCATGGTCGCGGCCCGCGTCAATTCATTCCCGAATCACCGCCGTCGACGCCGAGATAGGTTGGCATGGTGCGCAGACCAAATGCGGCAGCGCGGCTTCCTGGCACGCGCACATTTAGAAGCGCACTCCATTCTCGAAGAGAATTCGTTCTCGCTCAACGTGTGCTCCGCGCCTGATGAAAAGATCACGCAGCTCGGGTGTATAGTAATCCCCGCTGTATAGTGGATTGAGGCCAAAGAAAATCTTGCCGCCGGGAGCGAGATGTTGCCGCAAGTCGGCCAGGAAAAAATCCCATTCAGCTGTTCCCCAGCGTTCCTTCGACGGATGATAAAGGTAGAAGTTGGTCGAAAACGCGGTGATCCAATCGAATTTTTGCCCAAGACTGGGTAATGGTTCGAACGCGGTAATCCTCCACACAACGCGCGGAATATCGAAAAGCTCGAGCAATTCGGTAAAAAGAGCTATGTGTTCTATGTCTAAACCTTGAACGGAATGACCGAGGTTTTTGGCGATGAATAAGAAAAATCCTCCGCCGCAACCGAGATCGAGAATACGTTTCGGCTCGGAACGATGGAGTTTCAAATCCTGCACGCGTTCCCGGTTTAATTGCAACCACGGTTCGATGTTGGCGTATTTGGCATAGCCGGCAGCGGAATTCGCGTAGCGCTGCTGAATTTCGCGGGCGCGCGTCTCATCGATTTTCGCCAGCATCGGCTGAAGCGGAATGCGAAAAATCGAGCGTTGTGCTCTGCGCCAGCCACGCCGGTAGGTTAGCGGATTGGCAAATTTAAGAATTTTTCGAGAAAGTTTCATTAAAATCGATGAACTGTAGGGTACCCGCCCCGGTTGCCAACCGTAACGAAAGCAGGCGGTGCGCTCGCCCTATAATCTCTCGACAATTTCGCGAAGAAGTTTCGGCCCGCGATAAACAAAGCCGGTGTAGAGCTGAATCAGCTGTGCGCCGGCTTCAAATTTTTCCCCGGCAGATTTTGCATCGAAAATTCCACCAGATGCGATCACGGGAATTTTGGAGCTTGCGATGATGCTGCGCACAAACGCAGTCGATTTTTTCTCGAGCGGTGCACCACTCAAACCACCTTGCTGGTCGAGCTCCGGCGGAAGCGAGGAATGATCCAGTGTCGTATTTGTAGCGATGATCCCGGCGACTCGATTTTCTTCACAGACGGCAAGGACCGCTTCCAATTCGACCGGCAACAGATCAGGTGAAATCTTCACAACGAGCGGCGTTGCGACCGGCCCCGGCTCACTTCCAATCGCGTGCAGCAGTCGTGATAAGGCTGCTGGTTCCTGCAGGTCCCTTAAGCCGGGCGTGTTCGGTGAGCTCACGTTTAACGTGACGTAGTCCGCTAAATCGCGAAGCAATCGAAACGAATAGAGGTAATCGTCTGCTGCGCATTCGAGGGGCGTTGTCCTCGATTTGCCAATATTGATTCCAACTGGAACTGCAGGCCAGCGCCCGCTCTGGCGCAGCCTACGCAACCGTTTTGCGACGACATCAGCGCCGTCATTGTTAAACCCAAGACGATTGATCACCGCTCGCTGCGCGGGCAATCGAAACACGCGCGGCTTGGGATTTCCTGATTGCGCCATGGCCGTCACGGTTCCGATCTCGATAAAACCAAACCCCAGCGCCGCCCATGCCGGCAGGGCGACGCCGTTTTTATCCAGGCCGGCGGCCAGGCCAATTGGATTCGGAAAGGTCAAGCCAAACAGAGTTTTGGGTTTCGCCGGTGGCGCAAACTGTTTCAGCGCGCGCAAGGCAAGATCGAAACGCGAAGCGCTGCGAAGCGATGCGATCGTGAAATGATGCGCAGCCTCGGCGTCCAGCGAAAACAAGAGCGGCCTAACGAGTGAATGGTAGAGATTCTTCATTGGACGATGGGCTTACTCGCGCTCGTAATCGCGGCGCGCCCGGCGGTCGCACCCTGCCATCGTCTCATTTCCCGATGCAGAACTGGCTGAACACAGAGTCGAGAATCTGTTCCACATCGACAACGCCAATTACTTCGCCCACCGCCTGTAGTGCTTCATTAAGATCAATCGCACTGTATTCCGGCGACAACCCCTGAGTCTGTGATCTCGCAGCCCGATCGCATGATTCAAGCGCACGATGCAAACAGTCGCAATGCCGCGCGTTAATCGCGACCCCGCTCTCCGGCCTCAAATTTTGCCCCGTGATTCGGGTCAGAATTTCTTTTTGCAACTGCGGCAGACCTTCTCCCGTGAGACATGAAATTCGCAACGCATGGAAATCTTGCCAATCACTGTGCTCGAGCAGATCGCTCTTGTTCAAAACCATGATTTCGGTGGAATCCTCATTGCGTTCCTGGAGATGCGGTGGTTTCGGCATACTGCGATCTGAAATGTGGAGACGCAAATCGGCTAATTGCAGCGATTTTTCGGTGCGCGCGATGCCCTCCCGCTCCAGCTGGCTACTGGACGTTCTTAACCCAGCTGTATCAAGCAAACGGATCGGA
>QHOR01000183.1 GCA_003219395.1 Verrucomicrobiota bacterium
AGAACAGGGTAGCCGCTAAACGGCGCAACCCGCGTCTTACTTCACCCTCTGCCCTCAGCTCTTTGCTTCATATCCGTGACATCCGCGTAATCCTGGTTCTTTCAGGTTTTTTGAACTTTTCGCGTAACCTTGTCCTGAATTTCTTGCAGTACTCCAGCGAACGCTGCGCTCGCTCTCAAATTGTCTGCTCTCACAAATGCGAGGGAGGAATGTCAGCTCAAGACAATTAAAATCCTATGAAGAAATCTGTTTTATTCTTTTGCGCAGCTCTCGGTGCACTCGCTTTTCTGCCAACTAAGTCCGATGCCGACTGGATGCGCTCCAATGGTCCTTGGAGCGCCACCGTCATGGATATAGTTGCCGATGGATCGAATCTGTTCACAGCGACCAGGGGCGGCGGCGTCTTTATCTCCACCGATAACGGTTCCAGTTGGATGCCGTTAGACAATGGTTTGACGAATCCCTACGTCAATTCGCTGGGTGTTTCCGGTACAACTCTTTTCGCCGGAACCACCACGGTTGCTTCCGGCACAAGCCTTTTCGCCGGAACCACCACTCTCTACGGCGGCATCGACGGTGGCGTCTTCCGTTCAACCGATAACGGTGCAACCTGGGCACTGGCAAGCGTGGGGTTAACAAATCCCTCTGTTAATTCTTTTGCAGTCAGTGGTTCAAATCTTTTCGCAGGCACTGACACACTAAATGGAAATGGCGGCGTTTTTCTTTCCACGAACAACGGCGATAACTGGACAAGAGTCAGTAACGGTCTGCCACTCGATCACGTTCTTACACTCGTTGTTAATGGTACAAGCATTTTTGCCGGCACCTCAAGCAGTGGAGTTTATCTGTCCACCGATAACGGCGCTTCGTGGAATGCAGTCAACAATGGTTTGACCAATCTTACTATCGCTGTGCTGGCTGTTAGTGGTAATGACGTCTTCGCCGGCACGAACGACGGCGTCTTTATCTCCACCGATAACGGTAGCAATTGGACACAAGTTAATTCCGGCTTAACCAGCCTTTTCATTCATTCCCTGGGGGTTTCCGGCACAAATCTTTTTGCCGGCACCGAGAATGGAGTCTTCCTGACGACCAATAATGGGAGTTCGTGGACCCAGGTCAGTTCGGGTCTAGCGAATCGGTACATCTTCTCTATTGAAGCCAGCGGTTCGGAGCTCTTTGCCGGAACCTGGGGCAGCGGCGTGTACCGAACATCAGACAATGGTGGAAGCTGGACAGTGGCAAGCGCTGGAATGACGGCGGGTGATATTCGTTCCTTCGCCATGGACCAGCAAAACTTCTTCGTGGGTACTGGCGGAGGCGGCGTCTTTCTTTCCACGGACAACGGCGCTAACTGGGACAATGTCGGACTGATCAACGAGTTTGTTTACTCGATGGCCGCCAGGCCGGACGGACAAGGTGGCGCAAGCATTTTCGCCGGAACCATGGGCGAGGGCATGTTTCGTTCCACGGACGAAGGGGTTACGTGGACTCCATCCAGCTCTGGAATAACCGTGCCGCTGATTTGGTCGATGGCTGTTATTCCTAACGGCAATCAGCTGGATCTGTTTGCGGGAAGCTGGGGAGGCGGAGTTTTCTTTTCAACCGACGACGGGGACACCTGGACGGCGGGAGGTGTAATCCAAGGTGCACCGTTGATTGCCTCAATCACGTACAATAACAACTATATTTTCGTCGCGTCCTGGAGCAGCGGCGTATTTCGATCGTCCGATCGCGGGTTAAGCTGGACCCCTGTCAATGCAGGGATAACGAATACTTTCGTCAATGCCCTTTGGATTAACGGCAATGATCTGTTTGCCGGCACTTTAGGCGGAGTTTTTCACTCTACAGATGATGGAAACAGTTGGACGCAGGCTAACAACGGCCTAACCAGTAGCAGCATCTACGCGTTTATCGATAGCGACACGAATGTGTTCGCAGGCGCCGGAAGCAGTAACGCCGAACCCGGCGGCGTTTATCTTTCAACTGATTTGGGTGCCAACTGGAATTCTGTCAGCCCAGGTCTGGCTAATACAAATATTCGCTGTTTTGCGATCAACAACGCGAATCTGTTCGCTGGCACTTACGGCGGCGGACTTTGGCAAAGACCGCTATCAGAAATGATCGGTGGACCAACTCCAACACCCATGCCGACTACAACTCCAACACCCACTCCTACGACGACCCCGACCCCCACGCCGACTGCGACACCTACAGTTACGCCAACGCCTACTGCCACAGCGACAGCTACCCCTACTGCGACGGCAAGCGCGACTCCGAGTCCTACGCCAACATCTACGCCTACCCCGACGTCGACTCCCACTGCCACGGCCACGCCTACACCTAGACATACTCCGACCCCGAGACCTCGGCCCGTGCCGCGCCCTCGCCCGACGCCAGCGCGCTAAGACGCAACGATCGAGGCAGCGATCAATACATCGAATAGCACGATGAAAGCGAGTACCAGGAAAGTCCGATTCTCTGTCGTGAGCCTTGCAAGCGCGTTCGGTCTAGCTCTGGCTATTCACGCAGGCCACGCCACAAGCGTGACACAGGCCACGGGGTTAGGCGGCGCCCCGGATGGCACATCGACCACCCACTGGATCTGGCAAAATCCACGTCCGACGGGAAATTATCTCACAGGCGTAGATTTAACTGATTCAAATAGCGGCACGCTCGTTGGAATTGCCGGAACCATCATGCATACGAGCGACGGAGGTCTGTCCTGGGCGATACAATCGAGCGGAACGATAGAGACGTTAGAAGCGGTATGTTTCATAGATTCCAGCACCGGGACCGTGGTGGGAGATTCAGGTGTCATTCTGCAGACGACTGATGCTGGCCTTACCTGGATCCAGCGGGCTAGCGGCATACAAGACAGCCTGCGAGCGGTTTCTTTTGGAGACGCAAACAACGGGACGGCAGTCGGATTGGGCGGAAGAATCCTACATACCACCGATGGAGGCGTGACCTGGACATCTCAATCAAGCGGCACTGCAAGCGATCTCTTTGGAGTCCATTTCATCAATGCAACGACTGGCACTGCCGTCGGAGCAGACGGCATAATTCTCCGGACCATAAACGGCGGCGCAACGTGGACTCCACAAGGAAGTCCATCGTCCAGCTTCTTTCTGGCCGTCTATTTCACCGATACCAGCATAGGTACCGTAGTCGGAACGGATGGGACCATTCTTCGGACCACAGACGGCGGTGCAAACTGGACTCCACAAACTAGCGGCGTCACAGGCCAAATGATGGCAGTTCGTTTTAGCGATGCTAACATTGGAACCGTAGTTGGCGATTTCGGCACAGTTCTGCATACCACGAACGGAGGCGATACTTGGACAGGCCAACCAAGTGGTACCACCAATCAACTCACCGGTGTCTCGTTCAATGGCGGCACTGGGATAACAGTAGGCGGTCTTGGCACCATTCTGCGAAGCACAGATCAGGGGAATAACTGGACGAGTGTAACAACCACTGTTACCAGCGAACAACTTAATTCCGTATTTTTTACCGATACGAACACAGGCACCGCGGTGGGAACCGCCGGCATGATCGTGCGAACCAGTGATCGAGGAGCAAACTGGGTGGAACAGTTAAGTGGTACCACCGCGGACCTGTGGGGAGTCTGTTTTACTGACGCGAATACAGGCACAGCAGTGGGAGCTTCGGGAACTATCCTGCGCACCACGGATGGCGGAACCATGTGGACGCCTCAAGTAAGCGGCACTACTAACCTGCTTTGGGGCGTTTCTTTTGTCGACGCTAACACAGGGACTGTATCCGGATTCGCTGGTACCATCCTACACACAACCGATGGCGAGTGGAGTAACAAGCGATCTTCGTGGCATTTCTTTCACCGACGCTAACACTGGAACCATAGTCGGTTACGGATTCAGAGGGACTAATCCTGCAATTTTGCGGACCACCGATGGCGGCACGAGTTGGGTCAATCAGTCCGACGGTACTCAGTATCAGCTGAATGCCGTCTCCTTTACTGACACTAACCATGGAACCGCTGTGGGTTCCGGTGCAGGTATTCTGCACACTACAGACGGCGGCTCGACATGGGAGCTTCAGTCCAATGGAGTCTTCTATGGACTCTGGGGTGTCTCCTTTACAGATGTGAACAACGGCACAGTCGTTGGTCAGGGGGGCATTATTTCGCGCACCACCGATGCAGGTCAGACCTGGACGAATGAATTGAGTGGAACAACGAATCAATTCATGTCCGTGCATTTCACCGACACGGAGAATGGTACAGCCGTCGGAGGGATCGGGACCATCATGCGCCGCTTCAGCGGTGCCGAACCGACGCCAACACCCACTCCGGCTCCAACTGCGAGTTCCACATCTACGCCTGCGCCTACATCTACACCTACAGCTACAGGCACCCCGACACCGAGGCCTGTCCCGATACCAAGGCCGCGCCCAACTCCAAGGGCTCGCCCGACGTTGCCCGGATATACCGTCCAGCCAAACCTCAGGGCGATGCCATGGTAGACAATTGATCGGGGCTCATCACTCAATGGAAAGGACAGCTGGTTTTCACTTCTTCCGAAATCGGTCCGTTTTAACTGGTGTAGCTGCCGCAGTTGCGGCTGGGCTGTTAACGCTTTGGTGTCTTGGACCTGCTACGGCTGGCTCGACCCAAGTAACGAGGGCCACACAACAACGCACTACGACGACGGCTCAGTTGCCGGGAGGATTAAAACTCGCGATTCAGCACACTCTGGCGACCAACACTAGCAACGACGATCATTCGTATCGACATCCGAAGTATCCCTTTGGAAATGTCCAATTCGAAGAACAGAAATTCACCGCATCAGATGGAGGAGACGGCGATCGCTTTGGAGTTTCGGTGGCGACTGACGGCGACACGGCGTTGGTAAGCGCCTTGCTGGCTACTGTGAATGGACACTCTGCGCAAGGCGCAGTGTACGTTTTTGAGCGGAGCGGCGAAAGCTGGAGCCAGATTCAAAAGCTAGTTGCCACCGATGGTGCGGCATTTGACCGGTTTGGCGGATCGGTTGCGATTGAAGGCGACACGGCACTGATCGGAGGCTGGGGGGCTGCAGGTCAGCGGGGCGCGGTGTGGGTATTCACGCGCTCAGGCGCAACATGGACGCAGCAAGCCCGGCTTGATGCCAGCGATGGCGCAACAAACGATTTCCTCGGCCAATCAGTCGCTCTCAGCGGCGATACTGCCATCGCTGGTGCCTGGGGCGCCGACATTGGAGGCAATATCGACCAGGGCGCAGCCTACATTTTTACGCGTTCCGGAACAACCTGGAGCCAACAAGCCAAGCTGACAGCTCCCGATGGTATGCCAAACGATTCTTTTGGGCAGACGGTTTCGCTCGATGGCGACACGGCGCTGGCTGGTGCGCCTTTCGCAAAAGTTGGCGACAACTTCCTTCAAGGAGCGGCCTATGTCTTCACACGTTCCGGAGCGACTTGGAGTTTGCAGACTAAGCTTACAGCGAACGACGGTCAGCCTCTTGACCGGCTCGGCTTCGCTGTGGCTTTAGATGGTAACACTGCGTTGTGTAGCGCGCTCGGCGCTTCGTTTAATGGCGAAGCGAACCGGGGCGCCGCTTACGTGTTTACGTTCGTAAGCGGGAACTGGACACAACAAGTGAAGCTCGGAGCGTCGGACGGCGTGCCTTTTGACGATTTCGGCCAGAGCGTCGCCTTGGCCGGCGATACAGCGGTTGTGGGCGCCGACTTTGCCACGGTCGGCACGAATAGCTTTCAAGGTGCGGCTTACGTTTTTGACCGATCCGAACAGCAATGGACCCAGCAAGTAAAGCTTGTCGCCAGCGATGGCGCTGAGAATGACGACCTTGGTATTTCGGTTGCCACGGACGGCCAAAGAGCAATGGCAGGCGCGTGGCTGGCTGACGTAAACGCGACTGCCGACCAGGGCGCCGCGTATGTGTTTGTTACATCCGAAGGTACACCAACACCGACTCCGCCCGCAAGTCCAACGCCGACGCCCACCTGCTCGCCGGCCACGCAGCAATGGGTGGTCGAAGCTCCTCTGCCCTACAACGCTCGGGGACCCTTTGTCGTGAGCGATGGCACGTTTGTCTATATCGGTGGAGGCTACGACGGAATCAATGTCCATAGCGACCTTTTGCGTTACGATCCAGTGGCGAACACTTATACGCCGCTGGCTAACTCGGGTGACGAGCACTTCCTCTCGCAGGCCGTGATCTTCAACAATAAGATCTATAACATCGCCGGCTTTAATCTTGTCGGCCAGAGCACAACCACACGTATCTATGACATTGCGGCCAACACGTGGAGCACTGGTGCCCCGCTACCGGAAGCGACCGGATTGAATGGCCATGCCATTGGGCTGGATAATGGTATTATCTACATCGCGGGCGGCCACAACGGCATCGGCGCAATCAATACAGTCCGCGCCTACGACATCGCCTCCGATACGTGGTCCGAACTGGCGCCCATGCCGATAGGCGTGGTTCTGCCTGGGTTCGGCCTCATCAACGGCAAGTTGTACATTGCCAGCGGTAACGACGGCTTCGGCGAAAGATCAGAGTTGCAGATCTACGACATTGCTACAAACACCTGGAGCACTGGCGCGCCAGTGCCGACACCGGTTACAGGCCCGGCTAGTGCCGTGTTGAACGGGAAAATTTACCTGTTCGGCGGCGGTGCGCCACTTCCCAGCTTGATCACTACCACCCAGATCTACGATCCAGCGACCAATACCTGGAGCACCGGCCCGGACATGAATGTAGCCCGGACCTGGTTCTATGGAGCAGCGGTGGATAATAGCACGATCGTGGCCGCTGGTGGAGACAACCTCGGCCCAGAACCGCTCAACGTTAACGAGCAGTTGATCGCTGGTCCGTGCGGCACACCAACGCCAACTCCTACAGCTACTGCGACTGCTACACCGACAGCGAGGCCGACAACAACCCCAACCGCTACACCCCCGGCGACGGCACCTCCAACTGCAACACTTACGCCAACGGCGACGCCGACTTCAACAATTACACCCACAGCGACTCCAACTCCCAGCGCGACACCCGTTCCTACAGCAAGGCCCAGCCCAACACCCAGACCCCGACCGTCTCCGCGGCCGCGTCCGACTCCATAATGACCCTTCCATCAGTAGGAACATCCAACAACACGACTAACCGCAGTATGATACCACCATGAAAACGAAACAGAATCGATCTGCCTTTTCTAATCTTCGTGTCTTAATTGGTTTGCTTGCTGTCGGAGTCGTCCTGGCAGCGTTTGCTCGGCATGCTGGTGGACGACCCAGCGGTAGCAACTTGGCGAGACAACGACTCCCTTTAACTCCTTCGGGAAGTACAGAAGCGTGGGTTCGACGAATTGACGGTCCTGTTCACGGTAATGATCATGCGCACGACGTAGCGACTGATCCAGCAGGCAACGTTCTTGTTACTGGTTGGATTGAAACGGCCAGCGGCAATGAGGATTGCCACACAGTAAAATATTCTTCGGATGGCGATGTCATTTGGGAAGATACCTATGCCGGGTCTGCCACTGGGGTCGATTACGGCTACACGCTGGCAGTCGACCAGGACGGGAACGCATACGTCGGAGGCTTCGGGAACGGAGATAACTCCGCGACGTTCGATATTTTCGTTCTCAAATATGATAGCAGCGGAAACAGAGTATGGACGCAACGCTGGACGAGCCCAATCACCAATTATAGCGCGTATGCCTATTCAATCGCCGTAGACAATCAGGGCAACGTCTTCACCACGGGCTTCATGAGCGACGGGTTTACCGACGGCGAATTCATCACTCTGAAGTTTAATTCCTCCGGCACCTTGCAATGGGCGATGCCCTACAACGGCTCAACCAGCTCCATCGATTATGCCAACTGCATTGTGGTTGATGGCGAGGGAAATTCCTACATCACCGGCTGGAGCGGCGGCGCGAACAATTTGCACGATTTCACTACGATCAAGTACGATCCGGACGGAAACGAGCTCTGGGTCAGACGATATAACGGCACTGCGGACGATAATGATTACGCTTACTGGCTGGCACTGGATCCTTCAGGCAACGTTTATGTGACCGGTCAAGGTGTAGAAACCGGTTCTGACAACGACATCACCACAATCAAATATGCACCGAACGGAGATGAGCTTTGGATTCGGCATTACGATGGTCCAGCAAACGGTTACGACGCGGGTCAAGCCATCGCAGTAGATGCCGCCGGGAACGCTTACATCACTGGCAACCATACTACGGCCACCGCGCTGGAATGTGTTACGCTTAAATACTCAACGACTGGAGATCTCCTCTGGTCCGCTCCTTTCAGTGGACCCGATAATGATGGGGTATTGATCTCAATCGCGTTGGATGATCTCGCTAACGTCTACGTAAGCGGTTTCGTTTTCAGAGGCGGCGCCTCCGATTTTGTTACAATCAAGTACAACACAGATGGCGTGGAACAATGGAACCAACTGTATGACGGACCCGGCAACAGTTATGACGGCACATATGCCATTGCCGTCGACCATAACAGAAACGTTGTAGTCGCGGGCTATAGCACGGGGAGTGGCACCGACTACGACTACACAACAATCAAATATTCTCAATCGGGGACGCCCACTCCTACACCGACTATGACACCCTCGATAACACCAACGCCGACTCCAACGCCCATTATAACTCCAACGCCGACACCTACCATTACACCAACACCAACTTCAACACCAAGGTCTAGACCATCTCCCAGGCCTCGGCCGACTCCGCCGCCTCGCCCAAGGCCTTGAAGGTCTTGGCGGGCGTTACGGATCAATAACCGACGCAAATTCCAGCTAGCCCAATACTCAAGCTAATACACGTCCTATGAAAGAACTCATTAAGCCCACTCACGTTGCGAGCCGATTCGTGCAAAATTGTCTGCGCACGAAAGTAACCGCACTCATCCTGACTCTCTTACTTGTTACCCCAACCGTTGGTATGGCCCAAACGATTTGGACCGATGGCACTGGCGACTGGTTCCTGGGGACTAACTGGTCTGCCGGCGTCCCAAATTCCAGCACACAAGCCCAGATTAACAATGGTGGTACCGCGCAGATCACCACAAGCGGTGCTGGCGCAGCATCAGTCCTTCTCGGTTGGAATGATGTTTCCGAGCTGGGCAATTTGAACATTTCCGGAGCAGGCCGGCTCACCGTCCAACAGGATCTCGCCGTCGGTGGTCTTGGTAACGGAGCCTTCAATATTACCGGTGGCGCACAGGTCTCTGATTTCAGCGGCGAAGTCGGCTACACGGTCACCTCGCACCCTGGGGTCATCGGCAACGCCACAGTTGATGGAGCTGGTTCCAGTTGGACTCAC
>QHOR01000184.1:0-2290 GCA_003219395.1 Verrucomicrobiota bacterium
GTTCTCTTTGTCAGCGCTCAGGCTTTCAAACGGCAAGACCGCAATCGATTTGTCGATCTTGTGCGCCGAGACACGGGGCAGTAGAAAGAAGCCGGCGGCGGCGGAAATGGCCACGCCGGTTAAAACCAGCATGATGACATTGCGGCGCCGATGCGATCCGGGTACAACGGAGGTTGGCGTTGCACGAACGCCTTGCGCTGTGATGTCGTACGCCCAGGCAAGAACGAGCGCGATCGGAAAACCCAGAAGCAAAAGGGCGATCACCAAACGCAGCGCCCAGTTTGGCAATTCCCAGGCCGGAAATGCGGCAGAGGCCAGTTGTATCACGCCTGCCGCGGCAATGACATAAGCCGCCGCGACGCGGTAAACCTTGCGCCGTTTCACTTCCTCGAAGAAGCCGCTGCTCATAACAGAGATTTGGATCGATCAGGAGTATAGTCCAACGGGTAAAATATAGATACTAAAAGGGCCAGCGCTGTTCACTCGACATGCCGCCCATTCGCCTCTTGAACTTTCCCCGCGCGATTTGCAAGGACGACGTTGAAGGCTAGTGAAGAACTGAAGCAGACGCTAAGCGTTTTGAGTCGTACTTCTGGATCAACGCTTGATAGCGCGGATCGGTTCGCAGCGGTTCCCAAATCGGATCAAGTTTTAGGAAGGGAACTGTTATTCCGTTTGGAGTACTCAGCGAACGATCAAGGAGTTGAAGAGCTTGGTCGTTTTCTCCTGTCCAGGCATAGATTTGAGCAAGCGCAATGGTCATCTTTGGCCCGTCCAGGGCGTCTTGAGATTCGGGTAGAAGTTCGACGGCACGCCTGCCTTCGCCAATGGCCAATTCCTTCTGACCAAGCCCGGCGAGAATCAGGCCGAGAGTAACATGCCTGGAAGCGTCATCCGGACTTTCCTGCAGAGCCTTTTCCGCAATAGATCGAGCGCGTTCAAAGGCGGAAATCGCCTTTTCTTTATCGTTCAGAAACGTATAAATCGCACCCTCGAAAAATTCCTTTGGCTTGTCGAAGTGAGAGGCATCTTGAGCCGATTGTTTTAAAACCGCGAGAGCCTCCGCGAATCTTCGTTGCAACAGTAAAAGCTGCACACGTGAGAATGTGATGAGACCGTCTGGATCCATCCCCGCCGGCATTTCGGCCAACGCTTTCTCCATCACGCTGACATCCCCCTTCCAATCAACTGCAAGTTTGGCCTTCTCGGCACGCGGACCAAACGACTTGGGCGCAGCTTTAATGGCACGGTCGTAAATTTTGTCTGCAGCTTCAAAATTTCGGGTGGCGTAATAATTGTCGGCAAGATTTACCAGAATAAACGAGTCCTTCGGACTGAGGGATGCGGCTCTCTCGAGGTTGGCGGTGGATTGCGTCCATTTCCCCTGGCGGCGCTCAATGGATCCAATCGCCATGTAAACTTCCGCCGAGTTTGGCAAGGCTGATTTCGCAATCCCGAACTCCTTCAGCGCGTTCTGATAATCGCGCTCGCAATAGTAATGATAGAAGCCAAGAGCCAGATGGGCCTCCGGCAAGTTCGGCTGCAGACGGAGCGCCTCCTCGGCTGCGAGCCGCGCCTTTTCTTTTCGAAGAGCAGTTGGATCGAAGGTGTGGTACATCCAATCATCGATCCAAGCCAATCCAGCAAACGCCTCTGCAAAGCTCGGATCGAGTACCGTCGCTTTTTGAAAAAGTTGTTCAGCCCTTTCTATATCGCCGCGAAATTTGTCCGGTCGAGTTGACAAATCGTGTGCCTGTACAAACGCGAGATAGGCTTCGCCATTTTGCGTCGGTCTGCGCTCAATTTGCGCTTTCTCCATTGGCGAAAGCTTCGCTTGCAATTCGCGAGCGATCTGTTGGGCCAGGTCTGTTTGAATGGCAAACACATCGGTCAGATCACGGTCATAATCTTCCGCCCACATGTGCTCGTCTGTATCGGCGTTAATCAACTGCACGTTTACACGCACCCGGTTGCCGATGCGGCGAACGCTCCCTTCCAGAATAGCGCCGACTCCCAGTGTCTTTCCGATTTCGCGAACGTTGGATCCTTTCCCGCGATATGGCATGACGGAAGTCCGCGAAATCACTTTCAGGTCGCCGATCTTGGACAAATTGGTGAGCACGTCGTCCTGAATCCCGTCCGCAAAGTAGGCGTTCTCCTTTTCGTCGCTCAGATTTTCGAACGGCAAAACTGCGATTGACTTATCGCACTTATGGGCTGACACGCGCGGCAGGAGAAAGAAGCCTGCGGCAGCCGAAATAATCACACCAGTCAGTACGAGCATGACGAT
>QHOR01000184.1:2347-2994 GCA_003219395.1 Verrucomicrobiota bacterium
CAGTGCTACGATCACGAGACGCAGCGCCCAGTTTGGTAATTCCCATGCTGGAAACGCGGCAGAGGCAAGTTGTACAATTCCGCCAGCAGCAATGATGTAAGCTGCTGCTACCCGGTACACCTTGCGCCGTCTTACTTCTTCGAAGAAGCCGGTCATGGCTACAGCTTTGTCGGTAGAGACCATAAACCAACGGCCACTATATCGACACGCGAAGTGCCCCTGGCGTTCACTTAATTCCGGTAGCCAGCACAGTTTGAAAGTGCGGGCTCTGCTTTTCCCGCGATACGACGCTCACCTCAATCTGCCGGAAGTCGCTCTTTTCCAGGAATTGGTGTAATTGCACTTCGCTGAAGCCGAGCCAATGGTCTGCATATAAGTCCCGGGCCCGTTCGAATCGATGGCTCAAGAGATCGAGAATTGCCAGTCTGCCCCCGCGTTTCAAAATCCCGTGGGCGGCGGCGACCGCCTGCTGGGGATGAATGGCATGATGTAACGCCTGACTCAAAATCGCCAGATCCACACTGTTTTTGGCGATCGGCGGATTTTCAATGTCGCCAAGCCGGTATTCGAGATTTTTAATTCCGTGTTTTTTTGCCAACTCCCCGCCGAACTCAACCATCTTCGGCGAATTATCGATGGCGATGACT
>QHOR01000184.1:3029-19824 GCA_003219395.1 Verrucomicrobiota bacterium
AGCGTTCCCACACCCGCTCCCAGGTCGGCAACCGTCAACGCAGGAAGCAAAGTAATGACCGTATGCGCCAGGGCTTTCCAAGCCCGGCCGGCCAGATAACTGCCGCCAAACTTGCCCGCGAGTTCATCGAAGTACTTGCGCGCTTTGTCCTGCCGTTTGTGCAAAACAAGCTTCAGACTGGTTCGATCGGATGACGTTTCCGGCAGTTCGCGGGCGAGCAAGCGGGTAATTTCTTCAACGCGCTCCCGCTGTGAATTCCGTCCATGATGGTTCGCGCCGTAATACACATTTTTCCCCACCCGGCGATCAGAAACCACGCCCGCGCGCTTCAATTGAGCGAGGTGACTGGAAATACGCGATTGGCCCATTCCCAGGATCTGCTGCAACTCTGCCACTGAGAGCTCTTCCTGTTCCAAAAGAAGCCATAGCCGCACCCGGGTCGGGTCAGCCAGCAGCCGCAATAAATTAATGGTTGACGCCATCGGAGTAGCCAACGATATATCGACGCATCATGATTGGTCAATATGTCTTGGGACGATCCCGGCTCGGTAACGCCTCCAATCGTTACAACGGGCCCGCGTTCCTCGGCCAATCCAAGTAAAGCTGTAACCTCTTAAAAATATTCAAGCCATGCCACGTCGCTATATTTTTTCTTCTGAGTCGGTCGGTGAAGGTCATCCCGATAAGGTTTGCGATACGATTTCTGATGCAGTGCTCGACGCCTGTCTGACAAACGATCGGCAGAGTCGCGTGGCGTGCGAAACCTATGCCAAAAGCAATGTCGTCATCGTTGGCGGCGAGATCACGACTAAAGCGGATCTCGATTACGTACAAATCGTCCGCGACACAGTGCGCGAGATTGGTTACGTAAACGACGACGACGTGTTTCATGCGGACAAAATTTTTGTCACGAACATCATTACCCAGCAGTCGCCCGACATTGCCCAGGGGGTTGACGCGCGCGCGGCGGACGGAAAAGAAACAGCCGAGCAAGGCGCGGGCGATCAGGGATTAATGTTTGGTTACGCCTGCGACGAGACGCCGGAGCTGATGCCATCGCCCATCATGTTCGCGCATCGTCTGGGACGGGAACTGACGCGTATTCGCAAAAGCGGAAAAGTAGGTTGGCTGCGACCCGATGCCAAATCGCAGGTCTCGGTGATTTACGAGAACGGAAAACCAATTGGGATTTCGTGCGTCGTCGTTTCCACACAGCACAGCCGCGATGTGAAGCATTCGGAAATCCGAAGCTTTGTGGTCGAAAAGGTCATCAAAGAGGTTTTGCCTCACGAGATGCTGAGCGACCAGACGCAGTTTCTGGTGAATCCCACCGGCAATTTTGTGGTCGGCGGTCCGCAGGGCGACACTGGCCTGACCGGACGAAAAATAATTGTCGATAGCTACGGCGGAATGGGACGCCACGGCGGCGGTGCGTTTTCTGGAAAGGACCCGAGTAAGGTCGATCGCAGTGCGGCTTACATGGCGCGCTGGGTAGCTAAGAATGTCGTTGCGGCTGGGCTGGCAAAAAAATGTGAAGTGCAATTTGCCTATGCCATTGGCCATCCGAAACCGCTTAGCGTCCATATCGATACTTTCGGCACGCACACGGTCGACGAAGAAGCGATCGAGCGCGCCGTGTTGGAAACTTTCAGTTTCAAACCTGCCGACATTATTCGACAGCTCGATTTACTTCGCCCGATCTATTCCAAGACGACCAACTACGGTCACTTTGGCAAAATTGATGATCTCGAGGCGATCACGTGGGAACGCACCGACAAAGCGGACGAGCTGCGCGCTGCAGCGCGGTAGCGCCGCACACAACCTGGAACTCAACACGAAAAGCTAATACCTATGTCCACAGCAATACAGACCGAACGAAAAGAAGATTACAAAGTCGCCGACATTTCATTGGCTGATTTTGGAAGAAAAGAAATTTCCATCGCCGAGAAGGAAATGCCGGGTCTGATGGCGATCCGGGAAAAGTACGCGCCACAGAAACCGCTGGCTGGCGTGCGCGTCACGGGTTCGTTGCACATGACAATCCAGACCGCGGTGCTGATCGAAACGCTGACCGATCTCGGCGCGATCGTTCGCTGGGCAAGCTGCAATATCTTCTCAACGCAAGATCACGCTGCAGCGGCGATCGCCAAACGCGGCATTTCAGTTTTCGCCTGGAAAGGTGAATCGCTGGAGGATTACTGGCGCTGCACGTATCGCGCCATTTCCCATCATGAAGATAAAGGTCCACAACTAGTGGTCGACGACGGCGGCGACGCCACGTTGCTCATTCACAAGGGCTACGAGCTCGAAGAAGGCAGCGATTGGGCCAGGACAAAATCGGCGAACAGGGAAGAACAGGTGATTAAAGATTTGCTGCTCGAGATTCATGCCGAAAACCCGTACCGCTGGCACGAGATCGTAAAAGACTGGCGGGGTGTCTCCGAAGAGACGACAACCGGCGTGCATAGACTTTACAAAATGCACCAGGAAAACCGGCTTCTTGTTCCGGCAATCAACGTGAACGATTCCGTCACCAAATCGAAATTCGATAACCTCTACGGCTGCCGGCATTCACTAGTCGATGGGTTGAATCGCGCACTGGATGTGATGCTTTCTGGAAAAGTCGCCGTGATTTGCGGTTACGGCGATGTGGGTAAAGGCTGCGCGCAATCGTTGCGCGGTCAAGGCGCGCGTGTGGTCATCGCGGAAGTTGATCCCATCAATGCGTTGCAAGCGGCGATGGAAGGCTACGAAGTGACAACTGTCGAGGAGACGCTTGGCCGCGGCGACATTTACATCAGCGCCAGCGGTAACATCGATGTGATCACCCTCGAACACATGCAACAAATGAAGGATCAGGCCATCGTCGCTAACATCGGCCACTTCGACAACGAGATTCAGGTCGATGCACTTAACGGCGCCAAAGGCGTGAAGAAAACGAACATTAAACCGCAGGTCGACAAGTATACGTTCCCGGATGGTCACGAGATTTTTCTTTTGGCCGAAGGCCGGCTGGTGAATCTTGGATGCGCAACCGGTCACCCGAGCTTCGTAATGTCGAACTCATTTTCTAATCAGGTTTTGGCCCAACTGGATCTTTGGAAGAATCGCGACACTTACAAAGTCGGCGTTTATGTTCTGCCGAAAAAACTCGACGAAGAAGTTGCCCGTCTGCACCTGGAAAAAATCGGTGTGAAGCTCACCAAGCTCTCTCCAAAACAAGCCGAGTACCTCGGTGTTTCAGTCGACGGCCCGTTTAAATCAGAGCACTACCGATACTGATTCGACGTCTCGAGCGATTGGACAACGGGCAGGCGACTGCGCGGTTTGCAGGTCGCAGCCACGCTTCAGGCGATCTCAGCTCGATTCGAGTTCATCTGGCTAACTCAGCGCTCGTGACTTGGACGTAGCTGCAGTTCGATGGTCCGCCCCGTCGCCATTTTCCCAAAATGTGGACGCGCTGGCTTTTGTTTGCCGCGCCGGTGAGGATGTCCGTTTCATGTCTCGGTGCCGCCAGCCAGACGGTTGATCGGGTGCCGTAAAAATCGAACATAATTTGGGGTGTGCACGGCTCACCGGCATACAGCGAAACCCGCCCGATCTGGTCGAAACGCGACCCAACGGCAGCCGCCCTGACCTCCGCCGCCGGCTTTTTTACCTGCGCGCAACCTGCCGTTACGGTCAGAATGGCCGCTGCGGTGAGCAGATTTGATGATGATTTTCTCATCCTAAGCGCTTCAGAAATGCCTATTCACCCCTCCCCCGCGTGAACAAGATGCAGCAGGCGATGAACGAACGGCGCCAGCAGCACTGATACGATGCCGATGAATGCAAGACCCGAAAATAAAGCATAACACGCTGCGAAAATTTTCGCGTCGTTCGTCTTCAACGGATCTACAGGACCCATTCCTCCGAGAATCATCGCTGCATTGAGGAGCGAATCGATCCAGCTCAATCCGGCAACGTAATGATAGCCGATAACGCCGCTGCCAAGACCAAAAGCCAAAACTTCAAATCCCACTAGCCAGTGCCGCGCAACGCGCTTGAGAAATTTAGCCGTGCTGAGAAGCGGCTGTTTTCCGTGCTCGTACATGTTGGCGACAGATTCTAAAGTTTACTTCCCATATCCAACATCGCGACTTTTCGCGCAAGATAGGCGGAGAAATATCCCTCGTAACGTTTTTGCAATTCCCGTCGCTGCCAGTCCTTGCCGGTTATTGTTTTGCGGCAATTAGGCGCGCCGCATCTGCATTGAACCGAGTAATCGTCGTCGTCTGTCACCGCCCAATCATGCGTGAGTTCTTCGCCTGCGTGGATATCGCGCATCGCAACGAACGTAATTTCGCCTCGAATTCCAAGATTCGCATTGCACGAGTGATTCGAATACAACATTGATAGCTCGCGCTCTTCGCTGGTTACCGGCGCGATGAACAAATCGTCGTCGATCTGGATTTCCACCGGCCCGAGTCGGGGTGTGATTTTCTCGCGCAAAGTTTTTCGATCAACAATGTGGCCGCCTTTCACCGCCACGACTTCGTCCTTGGCAATATCGGCAATCGCAAATAAACCCCGTCCGTGAATCTTGCTTTCGCGGACTTTGGTTTTCGCCGACAGATAGGACAATTGTTGGATTGTTTTCACTGGCGCTCGAGGATACTGGATGCTTGATCCTTGATCCTGGAAAAAATCCAGCATCTTGCATCTAGTATCCAGCAGCCAGCAAATGAAATCACGCCCAGCAGCAATCATTTTCATTCTCGTCACTGTGACGCTCGACATTTTGGCGATGGGTTTGATTATCCCGGTTTTACCCAAGCTGATTCTTGATTTTCTTGGCGGCGAAATGACCGACGCGGCGAGATGGAGCGCCCGCTTCGCTGTGGTATTCGCGCTGATGCAGTTTTTCTGTTCGCCGTTGCTCGGAGTTTTGTCAGATCGATTTGGAAGACGCCCGATCATCCTGCTCTCGAATCTCGGCCTCGGATTGGATTACATCGTCATGGCAATGGCGCCGACGCTCAGCTGGCTTTTCCTGGGCCGAATTATTTCCGGCATTACGACTTCAAGCATTCCCACTGCCATGGCGTACATCGCCGACGTTACGCCGAGAGAAAAGCGAGCTGGAGCGTTTGGCCTGATCGGCGTCGCGTTCGGCGTCGGATTCACGTTCGGTCCGGCGATCGGTGGGTTGGCGGGCGACGTCAGTCCGCGTCTGGCCTTTTGGATTGCAGCAGTTCTGAGCTTGGCGAATTGGCTCTGGGGTTACTTCTTCGTTCCGGAATCTTTGCCCCGAGATCAGCGAAAACGATTCGAGTTGCGTCGTGCGAATCCGGTGGGCTCGCTCACGCTGTTGCGCTCTCATCACGAACTTTGGCGGCTAACCACGATCCAGTTTCTGGCATATATGGCACACAATGTGTTTAGCGTTTGGGCACTCTATGCAATTTATCGCTACAGCTGGAGCCAGGGAATGATCGGACTCTCGCTCATGGTGGTTGGAGTGGTCACCGCCGCGATTTCCGGCGGACTGACCGGCGTAATGGTAAAACGTTTCGGCGAAAGACGGACTCTTTACATTGGCCAGTTTTTTGGATCGAGCGGAATGTTAGTCGCGGGTCTGGCCAAAACGGGCGCGTGGTTGTTCGCCTCGATTCCAATCATTTCACTATGGAATATTTCAATGCCTGCCGCACAAAGCATGATGACTCATCGCGTCAGCGAGCGCGAACAAGGCGAATTGCAAGGGGCCGTCCAGAGCATGCGTTCGATTACGTTCATTATTGGCCCATGGTTGTTTCTTCAGATTTTTGGATGGTTCATCGATCCGAAAAATAAAATTCACCTTCCTGGTGCGCCGTATTATCTCGCAGCCGCTCTTCTTTTTACCGCGATGTTAATGTCGACGCGCATCAAGCAAGGACCAGTCGAATCACAAACGGCCAAGCCACAGAACGCGCCGTTTGCGCCACCGGAAGTCACGGCAACCGGCGCAGCACCGTTCAGTGAAGCGAAAGAAAATATTTGAGCATTGGTATCGCGTCGGCGATTGAATTGGTATGAGAGCAATTGCGCGTTATCTGATCGCTGCAGTTGCCATCTGCTCATGGTTTGCGATTACAAATCATTGCGCCTTCGCCGCGCTGGCAACAAAGACAGATTCGGGGCAAGCCGCGTGCCCGTTTCATTCCAAGCCTGCAAAACAAGAAAAGCCGTTGGCTGGAGCGCAGTGCTGCAAAATTTTGCGCGCGGTTGCTTCGGTCGCAACCAACGGCTGGATTCGCGACGACGCGAAATTCTCCGAGGCGAATTGCTATTGTGATGGGCACGCGCTCATCAGTGCGTGTTGGCAACCAATATTGGCACCTCTGTTTCTCGACACGGGCCCCCCGCATGCGCATTCGTTCGCTGAATTGATTTTGCAGCGGAGTCTCCTCGCTCACGCTCCGCCGGTTCGCGTTTAGACGCGAATTTTTGCGTCTCAATTTTCGGGCAACCGCTTCGGTCGCCCATTCACCCGATTTTCGGCAGGCAACGCGCCTACCGAACAGACCAATTTCCTATACCAAATGAAAAAACGAATTCTATATCTGAGCTGCGCAATGGCGCTCGGCATGACCACCTCACGGGCGCAAGCACACGAGCACGCCTCTTCCCAGAGCTCCGGCGCGGTAGGCGAGTATGGGAAAATACAGCAATACACATGCCCGATGCACCCCGAAGTGATCACGGATCATCCGGGCAATTGCCCGAAATGCGGGATGGAGCTGGTTCCAAAAAAAGAGAAAACTAAAACAAAACCGAAGAGCCACGCCGGCGAGTCGCACGACATGCATGAGCCTCACGGCAATGAATCGACGGCGCATGAATCGCATCAGATGCAGGCCATGCAGGGCCACGAATCGCAAGACATGTCGCATATGCAGATGTCGATGCAATCATCTGTGAACATTGCCGAGCCGATGAGCCGGGAGGCTTCTGGAACCAGCTGGCTGCCTGATTCGTCTCCTATGTATGGCAAAATGTTCATGTTCGGCGATGACATGCTCATGCTGCATGGAGCGATTTTCCCGCGTTACACCAACGTGAGTACACGACGCGGCGACGATCGCATCGATGCGCCGAACTGGATCATGGGCATGTATTCGCATCCGATCGGTGACAACAGGCAAATTGGCGCACGGCTCATGATGAGCCTCGATCCGCTTACCGAAGGCGGACGCGGTTATCCGCTCCTGTTCCAAACCGGCGAATCCTGGCAAGACCAGCCGCTGCACGATCGCCAGCATCCACACGATCTTTTCGACGAGCTGTCGCTGAGTTTGTCACAAAAATTCGATCACGATTTTAGCGCGTATCTTTATTTCGGTTATCCCGGCGAACCAGCGCTGGGTCCACCGACATTCATGCATCGCCCGTCGGCAATGGACGATCCCGACGCGCCGATCGGGCATCACTGGCAAGACTCGACCCACATCACCTTCGGGGTCGCCACGGCTGGTCTGGTTTGGCGAAATATCAAAATCGAAGGCAGCATATTCACCGGGCGCGAACCGGATGAAAACCGTTATGACTTCGACCGGCCACGTTTCGATTCTTACAGCGGCCGTATCTCCTGGAACCCTACCAAAAATCTCGCTCTGCAAACTTCCTTCGGCTATATCAAAAGTCCGGAAGCGCTCGATCCCAAGACAAACATCCACCGTACGACCGCATCGGCCATTTACAATCTGCCGGTCGGTCCGGACATTAATTGGTCAAACTCGTTTGTGTGGGGCCAGAACAACGCCACCAGTGAGGGCAAAACGCAATCTTTCCTGGTTGAATCAAATTACCAGCGCGGGCGCAATACAGTTTATTTTCGCTGGGAGCTAGTGGAGAAATCCCGCAGGATGAATCCCGCATTTTCCCCGTTGGGGGATACAGCATCGGTTACGTGCGCGACTTATCACACGGCAACGGAATAGACATCGGACTCGGAACTCAATTCACGATCAACGATCGGCCGGATAGCCTCGATCGCTACTACGGGGACGATCTCGGTTACGCCTTTCAGTTTTTCCTGCGTATGCGGCCGTCGTTACACGCTCACGGCGGGCACGAGCACGGCGAGCACGTTGCCGGAACGCAAAAATGAAAAGCCTTCCGACATTCTCGAGTCGCCATGCGGCGCACGCATATGTTAAAAACGGGCGGCAATGAAAAAACTGTCGCTCGGGGCTGCGTCGCTTGTTGTCGGAATCAGCACGCTCTTCGCCAATGGCGGCGCCTGGCAAACAGGCGTTCCAGCAACAGGCAGTGCCAGCGCGTCGAACCGAAATCGCAAAACTGACGTCACCATTGAGAACGAAACGCTGAAAATCGATCTACATCCAGAGTACGCAGTCGTGGAGGTGCATTATCGTATGCACAACACCGGACCCAGGGCGGAGCAGGAGTTCTTTTTTCCGGTCGAACGGTGGGGAAAAAATCCGGACGCAGACACGGATGTAAAGGGTGGCGACATCGGTCATTACCAAATCAGCGTTGATGGAAAAGATTTAAAATGGACCAATGTCTCCGGAGCGAAGGAAGAAGACAGCGAGACCGCTTCCGGCAAGTTCTGGCAACAAGATCTTCACACGATCAAGTCGTGGAAGAAATCGATTATCCCGTTCGAGCGAAATCAAACGCGCGAGGTGGCGATCCATTATGGTGCGCGGTACGCCGAGAACGACGAATCGGTTTCGGACGACTCACACATCAGTGACGCAACATTCGCGTATTCACTCTCGCCGGCAGCGACTTGGAAAGGGCCGATTGGCAAAGGCGAAATCGAGATCAATATCCTCCACCCTGAGCCTGAAGACGTCTCCATCGAAAAACCAAAGGAGCGCTTCCAAAAAATCAACGATACGCATTACGAATGGACATTCGAAAATCTAAAACCAACGCTGGCGGACGACATCCGAATCATCGCACATTCAAAATACGACAAGTATCCGACCGGCTATTCCGAAGAAGATCTTAGTCGCCGCGCATCGTATGTTCTCAGGGAACACCAATACTTTCTCGATCACACTGACTACGATGCGACGGCAAGCTCGACGTTGGCAGCCCAAGGCAAACACAATTATGACGTCGTTAACATAAAGGGCGATCCGACCCGAGAGATTGCATCGCCTTGGGCAGAGGGAGTCGAGGGGGATGGCATCGGCGAGAATATAACCCTCAACGTGAAACGGCCGCTTCCGCTCTATGGGCTCCTGATCCAGCCTGGTTATTACGAGTACGATGAGAAGGAACCATGGCTGAAAAACAATCGCATCGCGCAGCTCGAGATCACGCTGAATGACGAACACACATTTACGGAGAACATTCCCGATGAGCGATTCGAAAATCCGTACCTCATCCGCGTCCGGGAGTACACCAAACCAGTTAACAAGATTAAGCTCATAATCAAAGGCGTGTATCGTGGCACGCAATTTCGCGATACGTGCATGTCGCTGGTTGAATTGCGAGCGCCGCTCACTAAGAAACCTGAAATTCAGGCAGCCCGATGAACCAGCGAGCGGCTGCGCTTTGCACGGCGGCATTGCTCGTCGTGGCGAGCGCAACAGCGAAGGTTCTGCCCATTTACATCGAGGACAATCACGCTGGGACGTTTTATTGGTTGGCCCAAAAACTGGATATGGATCAGTCGTACACGCTGATCCTTTTCGACGCGCATAGCGATGCGTCCGGCATTTTCGATTCCGACAAAATTCGGAATGCGCTGCGAAATGTCGCATCCCCGCAGGACCGACAGGCGCTGCTTGATCGCTGGCGCAGCAACGGCACTGTCCAATGCTTCAACTGGATTGAGCCGCTCATGCCGGCGCCGATCGCAAGAGTAATCTGGGTTCCCGCCGAGAAGCTTTCTCCAGCGGAAATCCAGCAGCGCGCCCAGGAAGCAACCGTGTTACTCGATGGGCATCTCGAAGCAGCGCCGCGGCGATCGGGATCACTGCGCGAATCGTATGTCGTTTCTGATTTCGACAACCTCGAGAAGCGTCTCAATCCAAACCAGCCATTGATTGTCACGGTTGATCTCGATTATTTCGCGGGTCTCTCGGTCACCGAACAAGAAACAGCTTTTGCCCGTGTTTGGAATTTCGTGATCGAACGATCAAATCTTCGCGCCGTCACGTTTGCGATTTCGCGTCCGTACTTAAAAAACGAAGACGAATCGTACCGACTGCTCAGGCTGGCATTGACTGCTGCACTCTGGTTGCCCACGGCGCAAGTCGAGTTCGAACCGTTTCTAACAGTTGCTAACGATCGTTCAAATCTCGCGAAGCAACTGATGCTAAAAGGCGAGAAACTCCCGGCATTCGATGTCGAGCAGGCACCACAGGAGCTCCGGACGCGAATTTTGTCTGAGCGTCAACGTGTTTTCGTTCAACACGACACAATGCGTTGGGAGCAACTCTTGCGGGCTTGGAATGACGAAGCGCCGCGGTTGCATCTTCAAGTTAAAGACTGTCAGCCCTCCACAGATAATGTTTGGCGCGTACGCGCAGATCAGCCAGCTGAGGTCGAACTCGTCACTGAGCCTTGGACGACGAAGCCAGAAAAAATTGAGTGGCTCGCACTCATTCCAAAATATTTGCGGTGCAACCTGACTGACTTGTCGACTAATCAGGTTGGCTTCGTCGCGAAAGCGGCATCACGTCCTGCGTGGAACGAAGTCCGGATCGATCACCACGATTCTGTGCTGCCAGCAGCCAAAATCGACAAGTTTTTCGATCGACAGTGGCACTGCGGATCACTGCGTTTGCGAGCGCGCGCCGTTGTTGATGGGAAAATTCGAGAGACCCCTATTCTGGAGTTGCGACGATTTACCGGCAGCGGTTTCCGTGCTGCGATTAGTGAGCAGTTTGGTCTGCCTTACCTTTTCGGCAGTGGCGAATTATCAGAGAATTCAAATACTGGGCCCGAAACAAACCTCGGAGCTGATTGCGCGAACTTTGTAATTTACGCACTGCGCCGGCAGGGTCAGCGCATCCCATGGTCCGATCCAAAGCGACTGCGCGATAACCTTGATCTTGTCGCGCAATCAGCGGCGCCGGGCACAGCACGGATAAACGCGCAGGACCTGCAGCGCGGCACAATCGTGCATCTCGGTACGCACGTCGCAGCGGTCATGGAGGACCGGCAACCTTTCGGCATTCTTAGTGAAAACGATCTGGTCGCCCATCAGCTTGCCGGTCGTCCGGAGATTCTAGCGCTGGGGCAACTCTTAAAAGCGCGCAGGAAAAATTCGTTCGATTTATTTCGCGTGCCGCCAGCAAAAACCGAAGCCACTTTGGTTTTTGGCGGCGATGTGATGCTCAGCCGCAGCTGTGCAGCGCGAATCGAAAATGGAACTGACCCGTTTGGCAGCATCGAACCACTGATACGCGAGGCATCGTTCGCCGCTGCAAATTTGGAATGCACAATCTCGAATCTTGGCGATTCTTCGCAGCGCTTTGCGTTCCGCGCCCCTGCACAGTCCGCGGAATTGCTGTGCCGCGCCGGATTTCGAGCGATGGGACTGGCGAATAACCATGCCGTCGACTTCGGGCCCGCGGCGTTGCAAGACTGCGCCGAGCGTTTGTCCCAGAACGGAGTCCAACCGATTGGCGTTGGAAACTCAACCAGCAAATGTTGGACGCCGAGCTTCTTCTCTGTGCTTGGTGGGAAAAAAATCGCTCTTCTGGCAATTAGCGACGTTGGACCCGCTGCGGGTCCTCAAATCGCCGCGGCATCGGATCGCACTGGAATGGATGCGGCAATTGCTAATGCGCGTTCACCCGCAAATTTTGTCGTTTGCATGGTTCATTGGGGAATTGAAAACAGTGAGAACGTCACTGATAAACAGCGCGAACTCGCCCGCTGGCTGATTGAGCATGGAGTCGATCTCGTGGTTGGCTCGCATCCCCATTGCGTTCAGCCGCTGGATTTCTATCATGGCTGCCCAATTGCCTATTCGCTAGGCAATCTGGTATTCGACGGCGCGCCCAGCGTTGGGTCCTGGAATCACGGTGCGTTACTTCAAGTCGGCTTGACGGAACAGGTGCAAGCATCGTCTGCGTCTCTGATTCCAATCGTTCTGGAAGATGGTTTCCCGAGGGTAGACGCTACAGCAAAGAGCAAAACATTCACCAGTCGTTGAGTCGAAACGCCTGACCGGAAAATCATCCCCGTGGCTCTGCGACTGCCAAAACAAGATTACCAGGACATCGAGCGAATCATCGAGCTGGATTATGTGCGCGCGACGGAAGCTGCTGCGCTGAATTCGTTGCGCTGGCTGGGGCGCGGCGACAAGGAAGCGGCTGATGCGGCTGCCTGCGACGCCATGCGCGGAATGTTCGATCTCATGAACATCTGTGGCGAGGTCGTTATAGGCGAAGGAATCAAAGACGATGCCCCGGGTATTTTCAAAGGTGAACAGCTTGGCACATGGATTCCGGGTTCGCCGCAGTTTGATATTGCCATCGATCCAATCGACGGGACGACCAATATTTCGAAAGGCGCACCGAATTCGATCAGTTGTATTGCTGCCGCGAGTCCTGAGGAAGGAGTAAAGGTGGCGCTGCGGGATGTGCCGTCGTTTTACATGTCGAAGCTGGCTTACGGACCCCGCGTCATCGATTACATGAAAAAACGCGGCGACTCGCTTCACATCGACATGCCGGTCCCGGAGATGCTGGCAATCGTGGCGCGCGCAGTGGATAAACGCGTCCAGGACGTAGCGGTAATGATGCTAGACAGACCGCGACACAAGGAAATCGTCGAACAAATTCGCGCGGCAGGCGCGTCGTTACGCATGATCGGCGACGGCGACATCGCCGCGGCTATCGCGCCCTCTCTACCTGAATCGGACGTCGACCTTTACATGGGCATCGGCGGCTCGCCAGAAGCCGTGCTCGCTGCAGCAGGAGTCAAGTGTCTGGGTGGCGATATGCAATGCAAAATGTGGCCGCGCGATGAGAAAGAACAAAAGAGCCTGATCGACAGCGGCTATAAGAAAGATCTGGACCGAATCTTTTCAGCTGACGACCTCGCCAACGGCCAGAACATCCTCTTCTGTGCGACGGGAATCAGTGACAGCGCGCTGCTGCGCGGCGTGCGGGCTCACGGCGGCGTCACAGCGGTTACCCATTCCATCCTCATGCGCGCCAAGAGCAAGACCGTGCGTTTCATTCGGGCCAGGCACAATTTGCAGACAAAAACAATTCGGCTGCGGTCCGACAATCGCGAACACCTGATTTAGTTTTAGCGGAATGTCAGGCTGCCGGCCCGGCTCGGCGAGCGAGTTGCCAGCGCGCACCAATCGGCCAGGCTGGCAGCCTGGCGGCCGAGTCAGCCAAGCTGGCTGACATCCAAATTTCCGCGTCGCTTGCTTGATTCGTTAGGCCGACCTCGGCCGTATGCCGAATTTCGCCAGCGCCGCGACAGTTTTTTCCATCGGCAGGCCGACAACGTTTGTAAATGAGCCCTCGATTTCAGCGATGATCTCCGCGCCGTTTCCTTGGGCGGCATACGCGCCGGCCTTATCCAGCGGACTCACTTCAGCAAGATAGCGTTCGATAGTTGCGTCGTTCAGGCGGCGAAAACGGACGCGCGAGACGTCGTGAAAAACCGCCGATTTCCCCGAAGTCTGCTGATAAATTGCAACACCAGAACAAACTTCGTGAGTTCGCCCGCTCAAGCTTCGGAGCATTCGGGCAGCCTCACGCAAGTCAGTCGGTTTACCGATAATTTGATTCTCCATTGCGACGAGCGTGTCGGCCGCCAGGACGACAGCGTCGGGACGCGTCTGCGCGATGGACATTCCTTTTCGAATGGCGTTCCACAGCGTCAGTTCGCGCACCGTAAGAGCAACATCGAACTTTTCTGCGACGTTGGGCGCAGCGATCTCAAATTGGAACCCACACTCCGAGAGCAATGCAATCCGTCTCGGCGAAGAGGATGCCAGCAGTAATGAAGGCACGACATAATAACTGTAGAGGCAGCCGTGTCGGCTGCAACGATTGGGATCTCCTCTCGAACCCAGCTTACAGACTACTTCCGTTCTCTAGCGGATATCGCCCGGCAGCCGCGGTGACGCCAGCAACTGCTTAAATTCACGCCAGCGCTGCTCCGGTTGCTCCGCCGTGCCGCCGCGTTTGTCGATGTAACTGCGCACCATGTCTTCTCCAAGATTGTAGTTGATGACATAACTGCGGTACTTCTCGATAAATCTTATTGCTTGGTCTGTCCGTTTCTCGTCCATCAGCGCGTACTTTTGCAACCAGCTTGCAGCGGCTTTCGCGTCGATCTCGCCACTGAGATAGCGCCGGGCCGTCTCATTCGTTGCGTAGCCCAATTTCTTCACCAGGTCTTGGACTTGGTAAAATTCCTCCACACGTGATGCATCCATTCCCGCGGCCGGCCAGAGCACTTCTCTTTCGAACGCCAGTCGCTCCGGTTTCGTAAACACAACCTCTCTGCCGAAGTTCGCCGTGCCCTCGGCAATGAGCGATTGCGGCGAAAACAGCGGATAGATCGAGAACTCCACCCATCCACGATCGTGGACGAGATTTTTCTCGAGCAACGCATTGTAGACGTGATGACCCGGGTAACCCTCGTGGGCAGCTAGATCAATGGCGCGATCGATGTAGATCGGCAGATCGGTATTCACTTGAATGACGCTGCGATAATTTCCCTTGTACCAGTTGTACCCGCCCCATGGTTTATTCGTGACGTATTCGACGCTGAAATTTTCGTTCGGCGGCAAGTTGATATGCGCAAGCGTGCGTTCACGACAGGCGTTGATCGCGAGTTGAAACACCTTGTCCAGGTTTTCTTTGGGAATCACGAATGCTCGACGCCAGTTCTCGTACCGCTGCAAGAGTGATCCTTCACCGGGAAGTTTCGGCTCAAGCTTCGCCAGGACCTCTTGGAAATGTGTTTCAGGGAACGTGGGCGCAACAGCGTCATAAAGGGCCTGCGATTCTTCATCGAACTTCAAACGTTCGCCCTTCAAGATGCGCACTCGTGCCTCGAGCGCGGATAGTTGTTTTGACAGATAACGGCGTCGCAACTGCTCCGTCTCGTCCGCCGCCTCGGAAATCTTCGCCAACTGCTCGCCTAATCGCCTCGCCTCAGTGGCAATCACATCAAGCGGCTTCTTGTGCTCCGACTGTTCCCTCCATTCCGGCGGGCCGTAATAAGCGTCGACGTAATCCGGATCGTGGTGCCCCGTCGCGAGGACCAGTTTCACATAAGCTTCTGCAATCTTGTTGACGCTTGTGTCCGCCGCTGGTGTCGGCGAGGGACTGCCGCCTGTGATCGAGGGGGCGAGCAGTGGCAAAAACAGGACGACAAAGGACGTGCACCGCATTTTCTGCTCCGGTTAGTGCAGGATCGAGTCAGCCTGATAGATGACCCCGTTCTTGATCACTGTGTCGATATCGGAAGTGCGGGCGATGTCGTCCAGCGGGTTCGACCTTAGAATTACAAGATCTGCGAAATAGTCGGGTTCGACGCGGCCAATATGCGCGCCCGTTTCGCCGCCAAAAAGCTTCGCCGCGTTCGCGGTGGCGCATTGGAGAATCTGCATGGGCGTGAGCCCCGCTTCTTTCATCAACTGAAATTCGCGGAAAAGCGCCGGCCCGTGGATTGTTCCGATGTTTCCCGCGTCTGTTCCCGCTGCAATCGTAATGCCGGCATCTTCCAGTCTCTTCAAGTTTGGAAGTGCGACATCGTAGGTTTTCTTGATGCGATCCAAAGCTTCATCCGGTTTAGCTAGGGCATTCTTGATCCGATCAGGCAGTTTGTCCGGCTGGATTTTGGTGATATCGAGCGACGCGATCACTTCCGGATTTCCCCACGCTTTTTCCTCGGGCGTCAGGTTCAGTTGGTGCGAAAACGTGCGGCCATAACGCTCGAATACAACAAGCGTCGGACACAGAATCGTCTGTCGATCCTTCAATAACTTTACAAATGCGTCATCGACTGGCTTGTCGGTTACGCTGTGAACGAGCACATCCGCGCCTTCCTCCACTGCCGCGCGTGCCGTATCCAACTCGGTAGCGTGCACTGCCACACGAATTTTGTGCGCATGACTTTCCTCAATCGTCGCGCGTACGATTGGTCGGAAACTCTCGACCGGGTGATCCTTATCGACGATGTACCAGATCTTGACCAGGTCGGGTTTTTGTTCCGCCAGTCTCCGCACAAACTGCCGCGCTTGATCGGGGGTATCGATCTTGACGATCGGCGGATCGCCAAGATCGAGTTTTTCACGTGAGACGCTTGAGATTAAGGGGCCGGCCACTGCCACACGCGGCGCTTTTTGCGTCTGATCCGCAGTTTTGCGGACCTCAAAATTCCAAAATGGACCGCCGACATCAACCACGCTGGTAATGCCGCAGCGCAGATACCGCGCGAATACATCGTTCAAATGACTCTTGACCCACGCCACTTCGTCCTTGTACGGGCGAACGCTATTCAGATCGGCGCCGTCCGGTCGCGTGAACAAATCGCCGGATTGGAAGAAATGAATGTGAGTGTCGATGTAACCCGGCAGAATGAATTTGCCTGTGCAATCAATTTGTTTCCCAAGCGACGCCGCATCTTGTTTGCCGATTGCAACGCGCTCGATCTTATCGCCGTCAATTACCACCGTAGCGTTCGGCATCACTTTGCCGTCAGCCGGGTTGATCACTGTTCCGCCGACGAGAGAAATCTTTTCAGCATGCGCCGATAACGAGAAGATCGACAGCGCGATGGCCAGAAATTTCGTTTTGTT
>QHOR01000185.1 GCA_003219395.1 Verrucomicrobiota bacterium
CAGTCATGTATTCGGCCTCTAAATGCAGCCGTTCTGGCTGCGGGCCCTGATGTGATCCGCTGATCGGTCCCAATCAAAGGCACGCGCTCTTTCCTCGCGTGACCCAAAACGGGTTTTCCGATCCGGTCTCGACCGTTTCGCATCAACGTCGTCATCACCCCTTGCAGTAAGTCCATCGCTTCCGGCCTCATGCAGAAGGTCCTCGGCCGCTCGGGCTGAGCTGGGCTGAAATCGCCCGAATTAAATTAAACGAACCGAGCACGATCACAGGAGAACTACAGATTAGCAGTCATCGACTCTTGCGTCCGGGCTCGTGTAGAAGATGGTTGAGGGCTCAGAACGTCCTGATCTGAAAGCCGCCGCCAACTGAGCGCTCGCGCAAGATCACATCGATTAGGAGGCACCCATGAATCCCCTCAATCGTCGCCGTGCGTGGCTTTTGTTGCTCGGGGTTTCCACCGCTTTGTGCAGCGCGGCTGCAGCGCCCTTTGAGGCCCAGCAGCCGATCCGGATCGGCGCCACGATGTCGCTCACCGGAGAATCGTCCATACAGGGCGGCTACGGTCGAGAGGGCTACCTCTTCTGCGAGAAGCACGCCAATGAGCAAGGCGGGGTGCTCGGACGCCGCATTGAGTTCGTGATCTATGATGACGAGTCTGACGGCAAGCGAGCGGCCGTCCTCTACGAGAAGCTCATCTCGGAGGATAAGGTCGATGCGGTGCTGGGGCCGTACGGCTCAGCCATCACCGAGGCCGTCGCCGATGTGAACGAGAGACATCGAAAGCTCATGATCGCGCCCACCGCCGGCACGACGTCGATTTGGGAAAAGGGGCGTCGCTACCTGATCATGATTTTATCGCCCAACGAAAACGTTCCCGAAGGCCTGCTCGACCTCGCGGCGCGTAACGGCCTCAAGACGATTGCGGTGATCCAGCAGGAAGCGCTTGTCCCGAACGCGATCACCAAAGGGGCAAAGGCGCTGGCCAAGAGCAAGGGATTGGAGCTGGTCTTCTTGGAGACATACCGGACCAGTCCCGAGGACTTCTCCGATCTTCTGAACAAAGCCAGGGCAGCGAAACCCGACGTTTTGGTGGCGGGCTCGATCCGGTTCGAGGACCTTCTCGCTATCACACGCAAGATGAAGGAGCTCAACATCGACATTCCGATGTTCAGCGCAGTTCCGTATGGGCTGCTCCCCAACTACTACACTCAACTGGGTAAGGACGCCGAGTTCGTTTACAGCGGATCGTTCTGGGACGCCGCCCTCCCCTATCCTGGCAATCAGCAGTTTGTCGCAGCCTACCAGAAAGAGTTCAATCATGCTCCCGCGGTGCAGTCGGCGGCCGGGTACACGGGGTGTCAGCTTCTTGTGGACGCCATAAAACGAACCGGAAGTCTGGATTCCGACAAGCTGCGGGAGGCGTTGCTGACGCTCAAGACTACGACGCTCTTTGGCCCCTTCGCCGTCGACGAGCGCGGTTATCAGACCGGCAGCAGGGCTGTGACGATACAATGGCAGGACGGTAAACAAGTCGTAGTCTGGCCCGACGCTGTCGCGACCGCCAAACCGCGTTTTCCGACTCCAGCTTGGGACCAACGTCGATAGACGACGGGCGTACGCACGGTAACACGGGCGAGGTATTGGCGAGGCGAAATACCCAAGCCTTCCTGCCGTAACTGCGTACCTTACGATAGGCTGGGAGCACTGGTACGTGAGCTTTCCCGGCCCTCCCGCGCAACTTCGATTTCATCCGTGCCACTACACCGGTTGCGGGCGTTATCCGCGTACCAAATCTCGTCACGGTAGAACCCGTTGCTTCCCATCTGAGGCGCTTGCTCAATTCATCGGCAGCGGGGCCGCCCCCAAGTTTTGTTGCTCGAAGACAAGCCCTGGGAAAGACGAGCTACGGCCATACGGACGAAGAGCAAGGCAATTGCGATCATCAACCGCAATCATGTTCTGATTCGGTGCCGCCGTCACTCCCGCGGATGGAGTTTTCGGAAGCGACAACCGTCATGTCAGCTTTTGCCAAACCGGCTGTGAGCAATCGCAGCAACGCGGCCTCTTATTCGATCACCTCGTCGGTGATGGCGAGCAGCGTCGCAGGAACCTCGAGACCGAGCGCCTCGGCCGTCTGCAGATTGATGACGAGTTCGAACCTGGTCGCCTGCAGGATTGGCAGGTCAGCCGGCTTCTCGCCCTTGAGGATGCGGGCCGCATAGCTGCCGGCTTGGCGATACATGTCGGTGAAGTTCGACCCGTAGCTGATCAGTCCGCCGCCCTCAGCAAACTCGCGAAGGGCATAGATCGCCGGCATCGCATGACGCGCCGCCAGCGTGGCCAATTGCACCAGACGGCTGGTGAACAGCGGGTCGGCGCTGATCAATAGTGCGTCCGCCCGCTTTTGCACTACCTCCTTGAAGGCCGGGGCGATCTCGCGGCCGGTCGTGGCGGTGACGACGTCGAGCGGCTGCCCCATGGCCGTGGCGGCCGCCTGCACGTCCGCGAGCACCAATCGAATCTGCGGGTTGCTAGAATTGACTAGCGCCGCAAAGCGCGCATCCCGCTGCAACAACTGATGCAGAAGCTCGAGTTGCTTGGCCGCAAGGCCCGAATTCATGGAGGTGATTCCGGTGACATTGCCGCCGGGCCGATTGAGGCTGACAACGAGCCCGGCCTGGACCGGGTCGGTTCCGATCACGAAAACGATCGGAATCATTGCCGTCGCGGCCTTGGCCGCGATCGCCGCCGTCACGCCGCCTGGCGTCACGATGACGTTCACCCGCCGTCTGACCAGCTCGGCCGCCAGCTCCGATAGCTGGGTGCTCTCGCCGTGCCCCCAGCGATATTCGATCGAGACATTGCGGCCCTCGACATGGCCGGCTTCAGCGAGCCCCTTGCGGAAGCTGGCAACGAATCTTGCGTTTGCTTCGGGCGAGCCCGGGTGCAGCAACCCGATCACCGGCACCGCGGCCGGCTGCGCGCCCGCCGCGAGCGGCCACGCCGCCGCCGCGCCCCCAAGCAGCGTGATGACCTCGCGCTTGTTCAATCCATCGAATTGCATCCGCCGGCCCAACCAACTCCTCCCGGGCAGCATATCGCATTGGTGAGGATCAAGTCAGGGCTTCGCTGCGTTGCCAGATTTCGGCGCGGCTAATGACCGGTTGGGGTCAATTGCACGCATTACCGCGCGGCAACATTGCCAGCCGCTTCACCTCAATGAGCGGACATGCCAACAGCCCCGTCCTAGTCACGCTGCGGACCGCTTGGCCTTTTAGCCGTTATGCGGCGGCCACGCTTGCTGCCTCATCGAAGAGGCGGCCTTTGCTTGCCCGCTGGATTGGGACGCCAGCCCGCTGGCGTTAAGTGGAAGGACCGGGTACTCCCTCGATTGTTGCGTGGGCCTCCCGTAGCAACTCATGCGCAAGAGGCCGTAGGAGTATTTCCCTACTCATGCGCCCCGGTTGGCGACCATTCGTCAAGCCCTCGCGCAGAATTTCCTGCAACATGCTCATGCGCTTCTCGATAGTAACACGCTTGCGCCCGATTACGTCGCAAACCTGATCGGACATCTCGATTGCCTGCGCTTCGTCCGAGACAAAGAGGGCGTGCAAGACCACCTCGAGATCATTAATCCGCTCCGCCCACACTGGGTCGGTTTGCACCGATGTGATGCCTCGAACTTTTTTTATGAAATCATCAACGATTTCGATCATGAGCTAACCGCCGGGGGGTTTCTGGCTCCGGCGTGGCATTATAGCATTGAGGTAGGCAGAGGTATTACGGCTCGCTGCATCACTGAGTGGCCGTGATTAAGTCAGGCGTCGCGCCCCCTAAGTCAACTCCTGTCGACGATTAGCGAAGCAGGGAGTACAGGGTAACCAAATGAAAAAAAGACGACCCCCACGGCCTCGGAATCGCAAAGCACCAAAAATGGGCGCTGCAGCCAACAATAACGTTGGGGATTTGCTTTCGTCGCTGCCTTCGAGAGCCGCAGCGAAAGACGAGCTTGCACCTCCTCGGCCAAGTCAACCGTTGCCTCGACCCGATGGAACGGATGACGCCCCTTATAGAGTGATGACGAATAGACGCGGCTGGATGATTTTTAGCGGGATTATCATCGCGTGGCTGTTACTTGCGAGCGTTGTAGTCCTGTTCGCAACACATTGGTCATGAGCAAGCGCCCTGGTCATGACCAGGCGGCCAGCGCAAGTAAGGTATCGTGTCGCAGTACCGGCGTGCGGCCCTGACTCGACTCGGAGCTTGATGATTCGGTATGGACTGGCCATGTCGTCTTTGCGTTCGCGTATCCAAGCGCCAAGGAAAAATAAGACCTGGCGCCTCACCATCATCCGGAGCCGTGGCCAAGTGCTTGGCGATGTGGAAGTTCCTACCCGCGAGGCGGCCGAAGCCGCTGCCGTGAAGAGGTTCGGCCTCAGCCCGGAGGATCGAAACCGGATCGTGGTCCAGGAGCGCGGCTAAGCTGCCCCCCCGCGTCGAACTTGCCTTTGCGGCAGAAGGATTCAACGTCTTGTGAACCGTCTTGTGTGAACTACTTCACACAGACTTTCTTAGCTGAGTGATATGCTTCCTTCCCATGAATCAGCTGTATGCACTTCATTGCAGCCGGGGCACCCGTAGGGATGCCTTCCCAAGCTGGTTCAGGAACCGCGATGAAGCCCTTGGGGCGGCTTTGAACCTACTGAAATGCCCGAATTGGACGGATGATATGTGGCTCCGACTTGAGGAGCCAAACGGTGAATCGCTGAGCACTGACGACATCCGCCGGATGCTCGGAATTCTGCGTGGTTGAAATCTGTTTGGGCATACCGGCGCGTTGAAGCGATCGCCGCAAAGACGTTCCAGCTCAGCGACGAGCAACGCAAGCCGCTGGTGGTGCAGGAGCGGGGTTAATGGCGTCGGTTCGCTAGTGTCCCCATCCTGTGAGGTGCATCATCAGACGGCAGGATGCCTTCGAGGCCAAGTTTCGATAGTGGCCCAAATTGATTAAGGCACGGCTAGGCGGCTCGACCACAGCCTTGCGGATTGAAAGTCCGTTTGGTCGAAGGTGGAAACTTCGCGAGCTTTGAAGCAGGCCGGATGGGACGTGGCGCAAAATTCCCACCGCAATTGGGACATTTGCCATTGAGTTTTTCGTTCACGCAATCGCGGCAGAATGTGCATTCAAACGTGCAGATCATGGCGTCCGTAGCCGCCGGCGCTAAATCTTTATCGCAGCATTCGCAGTTGGGCCGTAGCTCAAGCATGATGCATCTCCCTGTTACTAGCAACGATACAATACCGGCCTCTTCGTGAACATCATTTTGGGGAGCGGATCGAAGGCTGATGTCGAGTGGCTCGCTGCCGAATTGAACTCCGGCCACAGCATCACAAGCGGAAGTTCACCAAATTGTTCCCTGGCGGTGAACCGACGGGATGTAGCCGAAGTAGCATCGGAATTGTTCCCGCAAGTCCGTTTCATCCGTTGGTGCCACGTGCCATTCGTGCGTCTCGTAAAACCTATCCGCTGGTATCGGTGCGA
>QHOR01000368.1:0-2609 GCA_003219395.1 Verrucomicrobiota bacterium
ATCATGAGGAAGATGTGTACTACGTTCGGGTGTTCCCCGGTGGACAGCAACCCACGCCGACACCAAGCGCAACAGCGTCACCGAGTGCTACACCGACAATACCGCCGACGCCAACAGTCACTCCTACAGCTACGGCAACGGGTACTCCGATGGCGACACCTACCTCAACGCCGACCGCGACCGCCACACCAACTGCTACTGTACGACCGACACCCACGCCTCGAACCAGGCCGAGCCCGAGAGCTCGTCCTACTCCGCTGCCTAGACCGTAGGCGGCAGCAGCGAGAATAGGATGTTAGGATGTTAGGGTGCTAGCCCGCTCGAAACGTATTCGGGAGGCTGGCAGCGTGCCTGCCAAGGCAAGCTGACTGACATCCAACTCCGCCTCGTGATCGAGCGCGTGAGTGAAATCTGCGCCGAAAATTCACGCTTTAATCTGTTACCAGAGATCCGCAAAATAAACTGTCGACAAGACAGACATTTGCGGTTACGGACACCGCGAGCGAGATCATAAAGATCGTGAATCTTAATCCGCTTTAACCCTTCATCACTTCAACGCACTAATATGAGACCCTCCACAGTTTCACTCACCCTATTGATTTGCTTGAATCTATCAGTCGCATTAGGCACTGCTTCCGCCTCCGCTGAAGCTACGGCGGACAAGTCGGCTCAGCTGGCGCCCCCGCGCAAGGCTCCGCGAAACGAGGCGCTGGAAAAATATGATGATCCTCCTGCGGCTCCCCGCAAAATGGAAACCTCGCCACGAATGATTTCGCGGTTTGGTCCGTTTACCAGTTATCAGGTGAATGTCGACGCCGGCGGGAACAACATCGTGGGCGACGCCGCGAACGAATGTGCGATTTCCGTTGACCCTACAAACCTCAGCAGAATGGCAGTCGGCTGGAGGCAGTTTGATGATGTTACTTCCAACTTCCGACAGGCCGGTTATGGATATACCACTGATGGAGGATTGACCTGGACGTTTCCGGGCGTGTTACAACCGGGGTTTTTCCGAAGCGATCCCGTCACGGCCTCGGATGAAACAGGGACTTTCTTCTACCTGAGTCTCAGATCGGACGTCAATCAGTCGTTCTTCTGTGATGATATGTGGCGTTCGACCGATGGCGGCGCGGCCTGGGAGCTGATCTCAGGCAAGCAAGGCGCGATCGGGGGTGACAAACAGTGGTTCACAATCGATAAAACCTGCGGACCGGGGCACCACTTTCAATACCAGGCCTTCGACCAGGCTAATTGCGCGGGCGGACTATTCAACCGTTCCACCGACGCCGGAGTGGCATGGGAGACGCCGATCGATATCCCTAACGAACCTATCTACGGAACCCTTGATGTCGATAGCAACGGGAATCTCTTCGTCGGGGGCGAAGGATTTGACTTTTACTGCGCACGTTCCAGCAATGCGCAGTTCGGAAATCAAACACCGGTTTTTGATCAGGTCACCCCGGTTAACATGGGCGGCGATCTGGGTTTCGGCGGGATCAATCCAGGCGGACTGGACGGGCAGGCGTTTCTTGCAGTAGACCATTCCGGCACGGCCAGCGTGGTGCCTCCCGGAAGAAGCACGACCGACGTCATGTTTGTTCGCAGCACCGACGGCGGCGCAACATTTAGTGCGCCTATCCCCGTCACCGACGATAACAACCCCAGCAAATGGCACTGGTTCGGCACGTTTTCCGTCGCGCCTAATGGGCGGTTGGATGCGGTATGGTATGACACGCGGAATGCCGCAAATAACATCGACTCGCAGCTATTCTATTCCTACAGCACCGATGCTGGTCTTACGTGGTCGATGAACGTGCCGGTGAGTAATGCGTTTAACCCGCAGGAAGGATGGCCTAACCAGCAGAAGATCGGTGATTACATCACTATTGTTTCCGATGCGACTGCCGCCAATGTCGCGTACGCTGCCACGTTCAACTTCAACCCGAACAGGGGGCAACACGAGCAGGACGTATATTACGTTCGCGTCTGTCCCAATACGCCCTGCCCACAGCCGACACCTGGCTCCTCGGCGGTTCCGTGCGGCAGTCCCGCGCCTACCGCAACCGCTTCTCCGACGGTGAGCCCAACGTCAACACCTACACCTACAGTTACACCTACGGCGACAGCAATGGTAACACCGACTGCTACGGCAAGCGCGACGCCTACACCGACCATTACCCCTAGAGCGACACCGAGGCCGCGCCCGACTCCGCACCCTCGTCCGACACCCTGAGGCCACGTTGTAAGTGACCAGCGATCGGTGATCAGTGAACAGACTATAGCCGGAATCGCAGACTCGCTGCTGGAGAGGCAAGCTCACTGGGCCTTTCTCCTGAGCAGATCGATGGGTATTTCGTCCGGCGTCGCAGAGCTCCGCCATTGATCGGAAATGATTTCGCCGTTGCCTTCAATTCTGTTACTGGAACCGCATAGATAATTCTCGACAACGTTGATGTTCTGGATAAAGAGACCGCGACCCTTACCGCTCCGCTCGCGCTCCAGTAAAATCACCGTCAGCTATCTACTATCAGCCATGAAGAAAAAACTATCAGTCATTAACAGTCAGCCATCAGCTCTCGTACTGATCCTGCTGCTTACTCTTTCCACCG
>QHOR01000368.1:2816-4407 GCA_003219395.1 Verrucomicrobiota bacterium
GCGACGCTGCGAATGAGCCCGCCATTTCGGTCGATCCAACCGATCCCAACAAGATGACCATTGGGTGGCGGCAGTTCGACAGCATTGACTCCGACTTTCGTCAGGGAGGCTGGGGATACACGACCGATGGCGGGATGACCTGGACGTTCCCGGGCGTTCTGGAACCCGGCGTTTTTCGCAGCGATCCGGTATTAAACGCCGATGAGAGCGGAAAGTTTTTCTATCTCAGTCTTCTTGGGGACAATTTCTGCGACGATATCTGGCGTTCAACCGATGGCGGCCAAATCTTCACGGAGCAGTCGCCCAACGGAGCCGGCCACGGAGGCGACAAGCAATGGTTTACGATCGACAAGACTGGGGGTCCAGGTCACGGATTTCAGTACCAGTTCTGGAGCGCAGGCATCCCTTGCGATACCGGCGGATTCAATCGGTCAACCGATAGCGGGATCACCTGGCAGACTCCGATTAATCTTCCCAACTTTGTGGATACCGGAACGCTCGATGTGGACGCCGATGGCAATCTGTTTATTGGCGGATCGGACTCGAATGGTGAGTTCAGATGCCTTCGCTCGTCAAACGCACAGATCGGAGGTCAGACACCGACCTTTGACCAGAACACAATCGTAGATCTGGGTGGGTTCCTCATTCAGGGCGGCATAAACGGAATAGGACTTTGTGGGCAGACGTTCGTCGCAGTGGATCGTACCGGCACAAACAATAACGTTTACATGCTTGCAAGCACGACACCAGACTTCAGCAGCGGGACCAATGTGATGTTCGCGCGCAGCACCGATGGCGGCCTAAGTTTTGGCGCGCCGCACAGGATCAATGACGATCCGGTTAATCCTAACAAGTGGCACTTTTTTGGCACGCTGTCAGTTGCACCGAACGGACGTATTGATGTGGTGTGGTATGACACGCGAAACGCCGCCGACAATATTCAGTCGCAGCTATTTTATTCATTTAGCACCGATGGTGGCGCAACCTGGGCACCTAATATCCAGGTGAGCAATACGTTCAATCCTCAAGCAGGTTTCCCGCAAAACGAAAAGATAGGCGATTACATCGCGATCGTATCCGACAATACCGGCGGCAACGTGGCGTATGCCGCCACGTTCAACGAAAATCCGCAGGCGGTCGGAGGCCATGAACAAGACGTTTACTACGTGCGCGTTTCTCCCACAGGTGGAGGTACTCCGACTCCCACACCGACAGCAAGTCCGACTCCGACTGCTACAGCAACTGCTACAGCGACGCCGACGCCTCCTGTTACACCGACACCTACATCTACACCGACTGCGACACCCACAGCTACTGCTACGCCGCGACCGACACCGACCCCGAGGAACATGCCGACCCCAAGAGGTCGTCCTACTCCACTACCAAGGCCCAGTCCCTGATTTCCGAGTGACTAGTGATCGGTGACTGGTTGCAGTCGGTGCCGGCTTCTCCGCAGTAGCTTCGTGCGAAGCGTTTTGGAGTGGCAGTGCTCTGCCGCTTTTGGGGCAGCATTCCGAATCGGAAATTGTCGTTTGCATGCCTCCCTGAGGGCCACTTTGAACGATCGCCGAGCCGGCAGTATCTTGGCCGC
>QHOR01000186.1:0-4911 GCA_003219395.1 Verrucomicrobiota bacterium
TAACGCAACGTTGACGCGTTGAAAAGTTGAAGCGTTGAAGCGGTCCGGTTCATTCCTTTAATGCTTTCACCGCTTCCAATGCCGCACATCAGCGTCGAGCCACGCGATTACCTCTTCCGCGCTCCGGTCCGGCGGGAATACCGGATAGAATACCTTGCTAATCACGCCATCGTCGATGACAAGCACGAGGCGCTTTAACAGGATCATGCCGGCGACTTCGAAGATGGGCAGGCGGATAGCAGTCGTTAGCTTCAGGTCCTCATCCGAAAGAATTGGGAATGAAAGCTGCAGCCGCTCCACAGCCTCGCGCTGATAGGCGGTATCCTGGGTCGACAGACCAAAGAGATGTGCAACGCCCAACGATTTCAGCACGTCGAAGTGATCACGAAATCCGCAAGATTGCGGAGTGCAGCCGCGCGCCCCCGGGATCATGTCCCATCCATCGGGCGACGGGACGCCTGGTGCACCGGTTTTCGGATAGGCGTAGACGACCGTTCGTCCGGCAAGGCGCGCGAGGCTGACGCGTGTGCCGTCAGTTGCCGCCAATGCGATTTCGGGCATCTCCAGTCCGGTCATATGACTCGCTGCGCCGTCGTCCTGCGGCACAGGCAGATCCGGTGGCAATTCCAGCCAGTTCTTCTCCTGCTGCTGCGCCATCATGCCTTACAGTTTCGTTCTGCCTGAAAGTGCTGCGGAAAGCGTTAATTCGTCCGCCGATTCCAAACCGCCGCCGGCCGGAATACCGCGTGCAATACGCGTCAGGTTGACCCGTTTCTCCTTCAAAAGATCGACAATGAAATTTGTAGTGGATTCGCCTTCGACATCGGCAGGCAGCGCAAAAATGATCTCGGCGATCTTTTCCTGATCGACGCGCTGCAGTAATTCTTTAATGCGCAACTCGTCGGGACCAATATGGTCGAGCGGAGAAATCTTCCCTCCAAGAGAATGGTATCGTCCACGAAAGGCGTTCGTTTTTTCCAGAGGAAGAATGTCAGTGGGTTGCTCCACGACGCAGAGCAGCTCTGTAGAGCGCGAGGAATCCGCACATATCTCGCATATCTCTCCTGAGGAGAAAAATCCGCAGAGCTTGCAGGAGCGAATCGCCTGCCGGGTTTCTGCGATAGCGCGTGAGATTTGCTCCGGATGATCATTCCGTGCTGCCACCATCCAGAGCGCAATCCGCTCCGCCGATCGAGGTCCCACTCCCGGCATTTGTCGCAGCTGCGCAATCAAATTCCGGATCGCCACCGGATACTCCGTCCTTCTCAAATCGCGCTCAGCTTTCTTCCAACGACGATTCCGTTAGCTGCAGAACCAGCGGCTCCAATCGTCGTAAATAAAATTGCAGTGCAGGATCGTCTTCTTCCTCAGGCGCGCGTGCCTTCTGAAATTCAGAATAAGCTTCCGCCCAACGTTTTTCCCGGTACAGAACCACGCCGCTCCAGAAAGAATCTCTACGCGCCACGTGTTCGGGTTTGGCTTCCGTGGCAAGCCAAAGCGGCTCGTAAATTTCAAGTCGATCGTGCGAATTTGTTCCGCTCACAAAATCAATTGGACGCGCAACGATTGTCTCGCTGACGCTGTCAAAAGTGGGCGTATCAATCAGGATTTTCGATCCATACCGATGATTCAAAGCACAAAATCTGCGCGCTAATTCCATCGGTTCGCCACTCGCCAGCAGCGCGGGATGTGCGCTGTCCTTTACCGCGCCAGCGATGATATCGCCGGAACTAATGCCGGCGTGCATTTCGCCGGCGCCAAAGATTTCTTCCTCGTCCTGCCGCTCGCGAAATTTCTTACTCAACTCGAGCACAGCACGCGCTGCGTCCTGGGCATGTTGAGCATTGGCATTCGGGAATCCGAAAATAGCAACTACTCCTTCTCCATCGGCAGCGTGTATGTAAGCTCCTCGTTCGATCAGACCATCGGCGGTCTCGCGAATGAATTTCGCCATCGTTTCAGAGTACCGCGCGGGATCAGACGACCTGGTGAAGCCTCGCCGATTGGCTATGTGGCAGACCACGACGCTTCCTTCGTACAGTTTCGGCTGACCATCGAACGTGCCGTTGCGGACACGACGAAATTCTTTGTTCGAAAGGCGATTGGCAAACATTGTTCGTACCAGATGCGAGCGGTCTCTCCGGAGGAAAGCGCTCCAGCCTTCAGCAGCGGCCACCGCGAATGCAACCGCAAATATGCAGGGAACCGGCTGGAAAAAAATGCGGTAAAGAGAACAAACCCACGAAAGCACAAGGAACTCGACCGCTAGAAAACCGAGCAAGGGATAGGTCCGAAGGCGAGGCAAGTTCCGCAGGCTGAGCCAGGCAACACCGACGGCTGTCACTAAGACCAACAAGTACTGCCATTTTTCCCCCACTGCTCTCGTCGCTGCGGCATAATCGGAAACGAGCTGCGCAACCGCAGTCTCCAACCCCGCAATCGCTTTGGTTGCGTGCAAGACTCCCACAACGATGGCGATCGCAACTCCAATTATGACCGTTGTAACCAATGAGCGCTTCATCAACGATCAGGACTGTTGTGCGGCTGCAGCCGGGTAATAGGATTGCACCACCAGCTCGCTTAAGAATTTGTCCGGCGCGTCGACGGCTTCAGCATTGATCACAAACCTCGTCTGGCCAGTGTTCTTTTTGATCAGGCTCAATCCGAACTGATAGTCCTTAAACAAATGGGCACAAAGGTCAGCCATGTTCATCCGTTCAGTTTGCGCGCGCTCAACCAAACGCCTCACTGCGCCTTCATCAAAAGCAATTTCCAACCCATGCTGACTGTTGAATTTCTCCGCAAACTGACGCGCGCCGGTTTCAAGCATTTGGCCCTCGAGTTTGTGTCCCTCTGCCATCAGTCGGTCGAGAACGCGCTTTGGCTCGCGCACCAGCGCAGCGGTCACACGCAACTGACTGAGCCCGGACCCTGCCAGGTAGTACTTATAATCGCGGAACAGCTTTTCGAATACTGTCAGTAAGCCACGTGCGCCGGTTTTCTCCTTGGCGGCCGCCTCGGATAACAGTCGCAGCGCCTCATCTTCGAAACTAATCTCGATGCCATAGGCGCGAAATGCGCGCTCATATTGCCGAAGCAGACTCCCCTCCGAATATTTCATGATGTTGAAAAGGTCATCGGCGTCCAGCTCTTCACACACCACGCGCACTGGCAGCCGGCCAATGAATTCCGGCTCGAATCCATACTCGATGAAATCCTGAGTCGTCACGTGACCGAACAATTCGTTATCCATCACATGAATCGGTTCAGCGCTGAATCCGATCTGACCCTGCCGGACACGGCGCGCCACTTGTTCCTTTAACTTCTCAAATGCGCCGCTAACCACGAACAGAATGTGCCGCGTATTGATCGTTTCCCGTTTTGCCTTGCCGCGCCGCTGAAACTCGAACGCCGCCTGCAATTGCGCCTGCAAATCGTTCATGCTGCGGACCGGAACTTCTGTTTCCTCCATTAACTTCAGCAGCGTGGTCTGCACACCGCGTCCGCTCACGTCCCGGCCAATCAAATTGCCCGCCGCAGCGATCTTGTCGATTTCATCAATATAAATAATCCCGAATTGCGCCAGGTTCAGATCCCCATTGGCCTTGTGCACGAGCTCCCGCACCAAGTCTTCTACATCACCGCCGACGTAACCTGTCTCGCTAAACTTTGTAGCGTCGGCTTTCACAAACGGCACCTTGATGAGGTCAGCAATGTGTTTGATGAGATAAGTTTTGCCGACCCCAGTCGGACCGACCAAAATTACGTTTTGTTTGATGTATTCGGTCTCCTGCGCCCGGGTGGCATCTTCCTTCTCCAGACGGCGCAGATAATTGGCGTGGTTGTAATGGTCGCAAACCGCGATCGCCAGCACCTTCTTCGCTTCATCCTGCTTGATCACGAAGCGATCTAGATGTGCTTTAATGTCCCGCGGCAGAAGGTTGAATTCGAATTCCTGGTGATCGGTCTTTTCCGGCTTTTCTTCCTCTTCTGCCGCCGCAGCTTCCGGCTCGGCAAAGGTCGCCACGGAGACCCGGTCGCCGAAGTTCTGTTTCATAAACTCCGTGATCTTGGTCTTCAATTCTTCGGGCGAAGGAAATTGCGGTGGTGGGTTTTGCTCCATAGCGCGATCCAGAAAACGTCGCGTCAAAAGTCAATTATGCAATGATTCGTCTAAAATCTGAGCCTCACGATCAGGATTCGTTCAGCGGCGGCTCGTTTCCTATCCTTCCTCTTGCTTGAACACTACGTCTGAAAACGCAATTGCGAACGTGATTCAGCCGGGAAGATTGCCGCTGGCCAACAGTTAAGATGTTTGTGCTCCGCTGCTAACGACGCCCGGCAATGTCGGGAAATAGCTGCGGAATTTGCTCTCGGTATTCGGGCTTCGCTTTCGCCGCGGCTTCAGCTAACTCCGTCGCTGCTTCGGGTTGGGCAGTTTCAGCCGCAAAAACAGCGCAACGCCATTGTCGGTCAGCCGCGTCACGCCGGCCAGAATCGATGAACGATCTCGAAATCATTAACAACGTCTCCGGTGAGAGCTTGTCCCAGGTGATCCATGCGATGCCGTACGGCAGTTTCATCGTGAGGCCTTCGTCTGTGGCGCTCACTATGCCCGTGTACCGCGCGCCGGAGTTATCGTTGAGTGTACCCGCAAAATGCGCACGGTCGAGATCGTCGATCAGAGTGTTCTTCCAATCGAGCATGAGTTGCGCTTTCTTCTCCGCCACCTCTTTTGCTGGCGCATAGGTTTCCGCGATCAGTTTCACATTCCTGATCCCCTCAGTCGCTTGTGCAAATTGATAAAGCCCGACCTCCTCTCTGTAATTGGCAAGCGCTTTATTCCACCGACCGCGATCCAGCCAGCCTGTGTTGCGTGCGATCACGAACAAAATTCCGGCGGCCAGCATA
>QHOR01000186.1:4989-11797 GCA_003219395.1 Verrucomicrobiota bacterium
AAACGCTTTGCAGCGCTTCAAAGCTGCGCCGCCCACCGCGAGAGAATATCGAGGGGGAACGGCGCCGCCGCGTCTCGCCATCGTCGGTTGCATCCTCCAGTGCCAGAGCGCGCCACACTCGTTCAAGCTCCGCCACCAGATCGTCGTAGGAGGAAAAACGCTGCCCTGGATCAGCCGCGATCATTCGCTGCAAAACCTCGGCAGTGCCCGCAGATATATCCGGCGCGATCGATCGTAAATCGGGTGGCCGTTGTTTTGACTGGAGCAAATCAGTCGCGGAATTTGTGCTGACGTCGACTGGCGGCTTGCCCGCAATCGCGTGAAAGAGTGTTGCGCCCAAACTATAGATGTCGCTACGGAAGTCTTCCGGGTCGTTATTCAGCCGTTCCGGCGCGACGTACTCCGGTGTTCCCCAAACGACACCGCCGATACCCCAGCGTTGCGTTGCGCTGCTGGCGAGACCAAAGTCGCCGATTTTCGCTGCGTGTTCATCGACAAACAAAATATTGGCCGGCTTCACATCACGGTGAATTAATCCTCGCCGATGCGCAGCACGCAATCCGTTTTTCCGGCAGGCGCGGTTCCAGCGCCATGAGATCGTCGAGGCTTCCCTGATCGACCAACTCCATTACGACGTAGAACTGGTCGTGATCTGTTCCCGAATCGAATACCTGGATCACATAAGGATGATTCACGGCGGCGGCGATGCGCGCCTCTTGTTGTAATCGAGCTTTATGATCCTCTTCGCCACCGAGATCCCTGCGCAAGAGTTTCAGCGCCACGAACCGGTCCAGCTGCGTATCGCGTGCTTTGTACACGGTTCCCATGCCACCGACACCGAGCGTTTCCACCACGAGGAAATGATCGAATGTCCTCTCTACGCGTATTTTCTTGCCACATGTCGGACAGGCGATCCGCGCCAACGGTTCTGCTTCTGTCGTGTCGACAGTTGTCCCGCAGCCGGGGCATATTTGGGCGGTGGGATCACTCGCCATTGGGCAGCAATTGTAACATTCACTGCCCAGCGAGCAATGAAATGAGATGCGATCTCGAAATTCGTTTGATGGCAGAGGCGCTTGTGCCGAACGCCTACCAGATTCCTGCGGGCGTTTACGAAAAATCCGACTACACTGTTTCTCTCCATTGTGGCAAAGGCATGGCGGAAGATTCGACGCCGGGAACGCGCGGTCTAATGTTTGACGACGCGAGCCTGACGGTCGCGGAAGACGTTTATCGATCCATGAGGCAAGTTTCAGCCGCAAATTCGACTTCGATGGAGCTTGTCGTATCAGCAAATGAAGCAAAGATTCGACTCGACCAATTTCTGGCGAAGCGACTTCCGGCATTCTCGCGATCGCGCCTCCAGCAGTTGATCCGTGACGGGTTCGTTCGACTCAACAACTCAACCAGTCGGCCACGCCAAATTGTTCGAGGCGGCGATAAGATCGAGCTCACCGAGCCGCCGTTGGAAAAAATCGAGACGCTGCCAGAACCGATCCCGCTTGAAATCCTCTTCGAAGACGCCGACCTCGTCATCATCAATAAGCCGCCTGGGCTTGTTATTCATCCGGGTGCCGGTCATCGCGAACACACCTTGGTTAACGCACTCCTGAACCACTGTGCCACGTTGTCAGGAATCGGCGGAAAAGAGCGTCCGGGCATTGTTCATCGTCTCGACAAAGAGACCAGTGGTTGTGTCGTCGTCGCCAAGAATGATTTCACCCATCGGGATTTATCCGCGCAGTTCGCGGCGCGCACGGTGGAGAAGATTTATCTCGCGTTGGTGGCCGGAAAGTTGCGCGAGGCGACTGGTGTGATCGAAGAAAGAATCGGCCGACATCCGATCCACCGAGAACGAATGACCGCGACTACCGTGCGGGGACGCCCAGCCAAAACTGAGTATCGCGCTGGCCGATCGAGCGATTGCGCCACCTTGATCGAATGCCGGCTACACAGCGGACGGACTCATCAGATTCGGGTGCACCTTCATCATCTCGGCCATCCAGTACTTGGCGACAAAACGTATGCGCCGCGGTTTGCAAAAAATTTTCCGCGCCAAATGTTGCATGCATGGAAGCTTGGATTTCGTCATCCTCGCACTGACGAATGGAAAAGCTTTGAAGCGCCGCTGCCCGAGGATTTCGCAGCTGCGATAAAACTGACAATCGAATCTGAAAAAGTATGAAACAGCGAAAACTTGGACGCGGTGGTCCGATTGTTTCGGCGATCGGTCTTGGTTGCATGGGAATGTCAGAGTTTTATGGCGGACGCGATGAGGACGAGTCTGTTGCGACAATTCATCGTGCGCTGGATCTGGGCATCACGTTCTTCGACACAGCCGATATGTACGGGCCGCACACAAACGAGCAACTACTCGGCCGCGCCTTACGCGGTCATCGTGAACACGTCGTCATTGCAACGAAGTTTGGGATCGTGCGGGATCCGGCCCGGCCAGAACATCGTGGAATTAGCGGAAACCCGGATTACGTGTACGAAGCCTGCGAAGCAAGTCTGCGCAGGTTGGGCGTTGATGTGATCGATCTTTACTATCAGCATCGTGTCGATCCACAGACGCCCATTGAAGAAACCGTTGGTGCGATGGCAGAACTCGTACGCAAAGGTAGAGTGAGGTTTCTCGGGTTGTCCGAAGCAGGCGCGGAGACGATCCGTCGCGCGCATGCCGTTCATCCCATCACGGCGTTGCAATCGGAATATTCACTCTGGACACGTGATCCCGAAAAAGAGGTTCTCGGCGTGTGCCGCCAGCTCGGTATTGCCTTGGTGCCATACAGTCCGCTAGGCCGCGGATTTCTGACCGGCCAAATCAAACGTTTCGAAGATTTGCCGGAAGACGATTACCGGCGAACCTCACCCCGATTCCAGGGAGAAAATTTCCAGCGCAATCTTTCGCTTGTGAAACGAGTAGAAGAAATTGCTCGCGAGAAAAAATGCACTCCGGCGCAATTAGCTCTGGCCTGGGTGCTCGCGCAGGGAAACGATGTTGTGCCCGTTCCCGGAACTAAGCGTCGCAAATATTTGCAGGAAAATGTCGGTGCGGTTGATGTTGCGCTTACCAACAAAGATCTTGCGCGTATCGATGAAGTCGCTCCTCACGAGTCGGTCGCTGGTCCTCGTTATCCGGATTGGGCTATGGCGATGGTGAATCGGTAAGAGGACCGAGACTACGACACCACGGACAACTGACCACCCGACCAACGTATCAGGCCGATTACAATTGGGCTTGTGATGCTTGCGACCACTTTGCCGAGTTTTCCTGCTTCTTTTTCGACTGTCCGAATAAGACCATGCAAACAGGCAAATGTTGCCTTCATTTGATGCTGCAGCGCATGTGTTTGCTCTGACGAGAAGTAATCGAGCCGCCGCGCGAGGTGAATGAAATACTGAGCCTCTGATAAAGAGCCGCGCGCGATATAGAGAAAGTGAAGATAATCCTTCTTGCTCTCTCTCGATGCCCCTTCGACGATGTTCGCAGGAACGGAGTAGCAGGGCGCAATTGACTCGTTAGTCCGTAAATTTCGTCTCTCGGAAAGGACCGCGTCCGCTCGTAAATGGCCACGGTCAAATCATCCGCCAGTCTCCAAGCTTCGATTTTCGTGTAGTCTCTCATAGTCCTATCGTCAGTGGTCTGTGGTCTTGTTGTCCAGTCTTCTTGGCACTAACGCGCTTGCCAGCATCGTCTGGACGATTTCTCCGCGCTGGTTCGTGGTCACATTGCGCAAGCGAATGATGCCGTAATCCGCCTTGGAGCGCGATGGCCTTAGGTCGAGAATCTCTGTTTCAACAGTCAGCACATCCTCGGGTCGCACTGCATTAGGCCATCGCAATTCGTCGACCCCAAGCCCGATGGCGCCCTCTGCGAAGTTTAACGTTTGCACAAAGAGCCGCATCGTGATGGCAGCCGTGTGCCAGCCACTGGCGATCAATCCCTTGAAAAGGGTTCGCTCTGCAGCTTTCCGGTTCAAATGGAACATCTGCGGATCGAACTTGTGCGCGAACTCGATCACTTGCTTCTCGGTGACCTTTAGCGGCTCGGATTTAAACCGGTCGCCCACTTTCAGATCGTTATAGTAGTGCTCTTTCATCCTCGTAATCTTTCGTTCGTTCTAAATTGCGAGCCCAATTGATGCGCCATCCAGTGAGATTGAGCAATGCCTAATGTGTACGATGACACAGACGCCAACGGTTGGTTTTGACGCGGTCTGATGTCCACGCACGCGTTCATTATGCGCCACCAGCAAGGTGACATCACTCCCTGACTAGCACGCAGTTACGACAACGGTGTTGGGCTCACTCTGAGCGACATAACAACTGGACTGTGGCAAATGCGTTAAGTGGCTCTTGTTGGTTTAGGTCGGCTCGAGACATTCAGCCAGTAACACATGCATTAACAATGAACACCAGAGGAGGTACTATGAGAAGAATGATTGTTATGCTCGTCTGCTTGCTACTTGCTCCATTAGCATTTGCGCAGCCGGGCTCGACCAAAAGGAAACAAACAACCACAGAACCAGTAACAGTAACTGGAGCGGTTACCAAAATCACGACCGAGGAAGGAGCGGCTGCAAGCTATCAGCCGATCAGAACGCTCGTCATTCGAGAAGACAGCTCCAAAAACACCGCGCGTTACGTCGCTAACGGACGCGGCCGGGTTGTGAACAAAGCCGGCCAAGTCGTCCAGACAGCCGTTAAACCCGGCGCACGGGTGCTTGTATATTACGCAAACACCAGCGACGTGCGTGCCGTTGACCATGTGGTTCTGTTAGACTGAGTGGAGCTTCGCTAATGTAAGCCGCAGGGTCCTAACCTCTGCGGCTTTTCTTGATAGCTGATCGTGCGGACACGTCGAGACTTCGTTAGAGTCCTTCTGAGTTAGACAATTGCTTCGTTTGTCTAACGCCTGCTGGCTCTGCAGCAAGAGACATCCGCCTGCTGTAGTGAATTCGATCCAGTTGTATCTCAAGCAGGGAGAAGCGACGAACGGTGCGACATTGTGATCGCCCTCTGTTTGAACGATTGGATGTCAAATAATGAATCGAAGGTTTCTGTTATTCCGTCGGGATGAGATTGAGAACAGTTTGGTGCGCTTTGCCGTTCGTAAGATTCGGGAACAACGCCGAGACGAGCGGCGACTTGCCGAGCAACGCGCTACCAAGCACCGAATCCACGCGAGAAAATCCTGCATTGCTGACGCGCGAAGTTATCGCATTGCCAGCGAATTGTCCGTACTAGCTGTTGCGCTATTCAGAGGAAAAAACACCGATCCCGCGTAAAGACTGCGGATTGACTTTTGCGCTGCACCATTTCCAGCGCCTTTACTGAACAGCTCGTTTGCGGTTAGAGACTCAGACGCTACCGCGATCGTCTGTTAGTCGAATCAGTGTCCCGTGCACAAAGCGCACATGAATTCATTGTTCCATAACGTTTTGGCGTAACGGCAGTGGAATACGTCACCGGATGGCTGGCGCAGTTATCTCAGACAGACTGCACCTCGCGAATCAGCGTCGAGGCTGAAATACAACTCCACCATACGGCGCAAGTTCACCCGCGCGAGAGTTGGAATTCCAATTATGAGTAGTGAGCGAACAATTCTGATCCATTCCAGTTGAGAAACCAATTGAAGCCCTTTCTTTCCAGCGTACCTCGAATGTATTTGGTCCGAGCAATGTCCGGTTCAGGCGACACATTGAAGCGAACTGCTTTTGCACCGGGGACATTGACCGGCTGCTTCTAACGGGACCGGCCGGGTAAAATGTTTGGTGTACTTGCAATCTTTGCATTTCCACCGCGTCGAACGCTGTTCTTCAGATTGTTGAAGTTGTTTAAGGGCGAAATCCGCCTGCTCCCGGATTTTCTCTAAGATCGCCTTGAGAGGTTTCAACGACGTTTCGGCCATAGATTGAATTCGAGTTGTTGCGCATGCTTGCGTGATTTTCGCCGCGGCAGCCGTATCCGAGGTCGCCGAAGTTTCAGCAAAAGGCTTCGCGTCAATCGTCCCATGTTCTAATGAACATATGCAGCGAAATTCGGTGGTCAAGGCGATCTTACGCCGAACTCGCTGGCGCGGGGTTCGGTTAACGTTCGCGCTTGCGGGTGGCCGTGATCCCTTTTTATAGCCGGGACATACGGCCACACCAGCAAGCTGTCGCATCTGGCGCTCTCGGGTCTTCTCATTTCGATATGCCGGCAACCCAAAGCGGCCTTATCGAACTTCGCTGAGTGGATCTTGTATTTTTTGCCAGATTCGCGGAGGCAATGAGCATCATGAAACCAAAACAGAGATTTATCCGCATTCTGGCAGTTCTATTCGTGTTCCCATTGATGGCGACGTTCGCTCAGCAACCACCCAACTCAGCCTCTATCGAAGTCATCACGACTTTTGATCATCCCGGGACCGGAAATTCGACCCTCCCGCAAAAGATTAACGAAAGAGGCGACATCGTTGGCATTTTTCTCGATTCGAACTTCGTATCGCGCGGTTTTGTCCGGTTCAGCGATGGTAGCTTTAGCGACCCGATCATCGACCCTAACGATACCGTGGGTCTTACCGAAGGACGAGGCATCAATAACACACGCACAGTCTGCGGTGACTACGCCGCCGGCGATGGCAACTTTCACGGTTTTTTCCTGTCGGGCGGCACCTTCACAGAATACGATATTGCCGGCGCGGCCAGCACCCTTGTGCATAGTATAAACGATTCCGCTGACTTTGCCGGCGCGTTTTCTTTGACAGGCCCCAACGGGATGCACCAAGGGTTCGTCAGCGTTGGCGGAACCATAACGTCGTTTA
>QHOR01000187.1:0-2044 GCA_003219395.1 Verrucomicrobiota bacterium
GGGCGTGATCGTCAGCCCTGATGGTTACATTCTCACCGCTAATCATGTCGTTTCCGGCGCGGAGGAAATCATGGTGGGACTCGGCGTGGACCCGCGCAAATACAGGGCGAAAAAAATCGGCACCGATCCCGGGACTGACGTGGCGTTATTAAAAATCGATGAGAAAAGCCTGCCCGCGATCACGTTTGCAGACAGCGATAAAGCGCGCGCGGGCGACATCGTGCTCGCGGTGGGCAATCCATTTGGTCTGCGGCAAACCGTTACGATGGGGATCATCAGCGCCGTCGGTCGCGGTGGAATGGGCATCGTCGATTATGAAAATTTCATCCAAACCGACGCGGCGATTAACATGGGTAATTCCGGCGGTGCCCTGGTCGATATTAAAGGTCAACTACTTGGCATCAACAGCGCGATCTTCACCCGAAGCGGTGGAAATCAGGGCGTCGGGTTCGCGATTCCCGCCAATCTTGCGCGCGAGGTAATGCAGAGTCTGCGCGATAAAGGAAGGGTCGTGCGCGGCTACATTGGCGCGTCAGTGCAAACACTTACCCCTGAGTTAGCTGATGCGATGAAGCTGAAAGGGCAATCAACTGGCGCTTTGGTAGGAGAGGTTGCTCCGAATAGCCCCTCACAGAAAGCTGGGCTCAAAACTGGCGATATTATTGCTGCCGTGAATGGCAAAAAAATCACCGATGCGCGTGAGTTACGATTGATGATTGGCTCAATGGCGCCCGCCAGCAGAGCGCAGCTCGAAGTCCTCCGCGAAGGACAGACGAAAACGGTCGAGGTTCAACTCGCTGAGATGCCGCCGGGCACGACCGAAGAAGGAGGTCCCGAGGCCTCTCCGGAAGAAACGACGCAGCAGCCTGAGAAGACCACAGTTTTCGGTGGCGTCGCCGTTGCCGATGTCACCGACGACATCCGTACCGCGCTGAATCTTCCGAAGGAAATTCATGGAGCCGTGATCGCAGAAATTGATGCCGACTCGGCTGCTGGAAAAGCTGGCTTACGGGAGGGCGACGTGATCCAGGAAGTCAACAAGCAACCGGTTCGCAATGCGAAGGATCTGGTCGCAATCAGCAAGAGCTTGAAACCTAGCGACAAGATTTTGATTCGCGTGTACAGCCAGGGGCGCAGCGGTTACATCGCACTGGAATCGAAATGACGATCACTCGCCGCGTTCTTTGCATCATGGGAGCGCACACTACAAGCATGCGCTCCTCTGAATTCCGTCGAACATGCGCAGTATTTAGCCATGCTGTCGGCCACACAAAAAGACCCCATAGGCGGTGCCATGCCATCAAATATCCAAGAGTATCCTCGCTCTCCACCCCGCGTCAGGCGGGTCTTGTTTCCTGACAGAGAAACCGTGAAGCGCACATCAGCCCGCTGCTGATGACGTGAGGCGTCCAATTGCTCGCCACCAAGGGTGGTTTTCAAAAAATACTGATCCGCTTTCTGGTCGATTTGCGTCTTAGTGGGTCGGAATAAGAGGCGGCTGGCGTCCTTAAAATAAATAAGCTCCTGCAAAAAATCGAAGAGCAACATTTCAATATTGTTGTTCGAAAGCTCAATTTGCCGCGCTTCACGCGACTCGATTGCCTCGAGATTATCTATCATCACGTTTACCGTTGCGTCCGCCGCAGCCGTGAACAATTCCGCCAGATCACGTCCGGTCGCTTCAAACGCGATATCGGCAGTTCCGATTTCTTCAAGATAGTGATAGGGCATTAATCGAATGACGAATGGAGACGTGAACCGTGATCAGTGAACAGTGAACCGAATTAAATTGCTCGCGCCATCGATCACTGATCACCGTTCACTGTGCACTCCTCGAGCGCATGAATAATTGCCAATTTTTCCCGAATGATCCCTTTCCCGATGAACACCAGCTCGACGCGTTCCGCATCGAATGGCTCTAGCTCCCACCGGCCAGCTACGAAGTTGAAAAGCTGCCCACCATCGGCAAAGCGAACGAAGCCTTTCGCCCGAACCACGCTCGCTACCAGACCATCCAAAAAACGTTCGAAGCAATCGCGAGAGA
>QHOR01000187.1:2080-7522 GCA_003219395.1 Verrucomicrobiota bacterium
AGCTGATGCTTGTGGCTTGCAGCCGGCATCGGTAATCCTGCTTCCGGAGTCGCTGCTTTTGTTTCGCGTCCAATGCCGAACAATAGTTCTGGATCGATCCTGCAACGTTCCGTGCGAATGATTGCCGCGCTTGTATTGATTTCGCGCAACTTGGTTTCGAGTGACTCAATTTGGTGCGCCTCGACAAGATCTACCTTGTTCAAAAGCAAGATATCCGCGCCTTCGATTTGCAGGCGTGTGGTATGGCCCAGTTCCGGGAAACGAACAAGCATATCGGCGTCGATGACTGAAATCACGCCGTCGAGCCGGCATTGCGGAAGCGCTTCCTGGATATTGAACATGAGTGCTTCCGGTTCGGCCAGGCCAGTGGTCTCGACAATGATCACTTCGGGCTCAACTTTCTCGATGATCTCGTTTACTGCTGCTTCGAATTCCCCAAGCAACGAGCAGCAAACGCAGCCGCCGCCGAGCTCCGCGATCCGGACGTTTTTTCCTTCAATCACTTTGGTGTCGATCGCGATCTCACCAAATTCATTCATGACGATGGCAATCTTCGCCCGACGCGTAGCCAGGATATGACGCACCAACGTAGTTTTGCCGCTGCCAAGTGGGCCGGTGATGAGAGTGATGGGTATGCGCGCAGCCATGGTTAATAGCGATCGGTAACCGCTGATCGGACGCACAGAACTGATCACGGTTTACTGTTCACTCATCACTGATCACTGATCATTATCCTTTCACATTCCCGATGGGCGTGAATCGCACAACCGGTTTGCTAATTCCCGCCAATTCCGTCGCGGCAATTACTTCATCAATATCCTTGTAAGCCGCGCCGGCTTCTTCAGCGAGACCCGCCCATGACGTGCTACGGACGTAAATGCCGCGCGCTTCCAAATCGCGCTGGAGTTGTTTGCCGTGCCATTGCTTGCGCGCCTTGGTGCGGCTCATTGTCCGGCCGCTCCCGTGGGCCGTGCTAAAAAACGTTTCTGCGCCTGATGTGGTGCCGGCGAGCAGGTACGAGCCGGTTTCCATCGAGCCACCGATAATCACAGGCTGGCCGATCTCACGATATCGCGCAGCCACTTCGTCGTGGCCAGGGCCGAACGCGCGGGTGGCGCCCTTGCGATGAACAAGGAGCGCCTTTTCTTTTCCATCGACAGCATGTTTTTCCAGTCTCGCCGTGTTGTGCGAGACGTCGTAGATCATCTGCATCCCTAGGTCTTCGGCGCTGCGACCAAACACTTCAGAAAAAACTTCACGAATTCGATGGAGAATAACCTGCCTATTTGCGAATGACATGTTCAAGCCGCATTTCATCGCGGCGAAATAATCCTGGCCCTCACCGGACTCGAATGGGGCGCAGGCAAGTTCGCGGTCCAGAATTTTGATTCCATATTTCGGCTGCATCACTTTCAAAAAAGTCTGGAGATAATCGGTGGCGACCTGGTGCCCGAAACCACGACTGCCACAGTGAAACATCACTACCACCTGGTTCGGGATGGTGATTCCGAACTTTTCAGCTAGCTCCTTGTCCCGCACATCTTCTGGTCGAGCGACCTGCACTTCGAGGTAATGATTGCCGCTGCCGAGCGTACCCACCTGGTTGTACCCGCGCTCCACGGCGCGCTCACTAATCTTCGAGGCGTCGGCGCCGGAGATGCAGCCGTTCTCCTCCGTCACTTCAAGATCATTGTCCCACCCGTAATCGTGTTCGATGCACCAGCGTGCCCCTTGTTGGACAAGGTTTCGAAAATCCTGACGCGATAATTTGAGGAATCCGTGAGTTCCAACTCCTGCCGGAACACACTCATAGAGGCGGTCAATGATTTCATGTAGATGAGGTCGCACATCGTCGTGCGTGAGACTGGTGACCACCAGGCGCATTCCACAGTTGATGTCGAAGCCGATGCCGCCAGGTGAAATGACACCGCCTTCATTCACATCCATTGCTGCGACACCGCCGATGGGGAATCCGTAACCGCTGTGCCCATCAGGCATGCAGAGCGCATAGCGCGTAACTCCGGGCAAGGTGGCGACGTTGCTGATCTGCTGGTAAACGGCCTCGTCCATCTCGCGCACCAATTTTTCTGTGCCAACGATCCGGGCCGGTACACGCATCCCCTCCTTATGGCTCGCCGGCAATTCCCACACGACGTCGGAGATTTTTTTCAGATCATCGATAGTGGCCATGCCCGCTGCGCCTCACGAAGAAATCGCTTCTCGCGATATTTTTTTTGCATCGCATTCGAGGGACCCGAATACCGACGCCGGCGACAGCTGCGCGGATAAGCGTACCGGCAATTCCACTGATCTTCTCAGGACTCTCTACAGTTTGGTTCTGGTGCGGGGCTTGGAAGATCCAACAGTAAGCTTCGCTCCGACTTTCAAAAATGAATCGACCCAACGAAAAACGTTCTCCTGGCGCACCACCCGTCTCATCCGCTTCATCCGCGCAGTCCGCTCGGCAGTAGTCATGCGGAATGCTTTTAAAACGGCGTCGGCCATTTCCTCGACATCGTAAGGATTAACCAGCAATGCGCCCGTTTTGAGCTGCTCCGCTGCTCCGGCGAATTGACTGAGAATCAGCGCGCCATCTTCGTTGATACGGCAGGCACAATATTCCTTGGCGACCAAATTCATTCCGTCCTTGAGTGGAGTGACAAAGGCGATGTCGCATCCGCGGTAGTGGGCGGTGAGATCTTCCCGGTCGAGACCGCGAAAATGATACTGCACCGGCAACCAGTTGCTGGTCGAGAAATGGCCGTTGATATCGCCGACCAGTCGATCGATGCGTTGCTTGAACTCGTGATATCTGGGAATTTCCACCCGACTCGGCACGACAACCTGAATGAGCACCACGTGTCCGCGCAGTTCCGGATGGCGTTCCAAGGCGTCGCGGTACGCGCGCAATCGTTCAGGGATCCCTTTGCTGTAATCGAGCCGATCCACGCCCAGGATCAGCTGGCAATCTTGAAACCTCGCGCGCAGTTCCTGAGATCGGCGCGTAACCGCGTCGGAAATTGCACCTCGTTCAAACGAATCGAAGTCGATCCCAATCGGGAAATGTCCGAGCCGAATCTGGCGCCCTTCGAAACGAAGCAATTGCAGGTCGCGACGAGGAACGACCCGCGCATCGGACATCACGCGCCGCACGCATCCGAGAAAGTTGCGAACGTCGCGTCGCGTCTGGAATCCGAGCAGATCGAATTGTAGCAGGGCCCGCAATAGCCGCTGTTGTTGCGGCAGCTTTGAAAAAATGTCATACGGCGGGAATGGGATGTGGAGGAAAAACGTCAATCCCGAAAGTTTTTGAGATACACCGCGCTCGCGCAATGCCTGGCCGACGTACATCAGGTGATAGTCGTGTATCCAAATGAAGTCGTTAGCCTGCGCACAGCGAGCGATCGCATCGGCGAAACGATCATTCACTGCCTTGTAGGTTTGCCAGTACCCCGGCTCGAAATTGCAAAAGTTTTGCAGATCGTGAAACAGCGGCCAGATCACCTCGTTGGAATAGCCGTAATAAAATTCGTCTCGGTCTGTCTCTGTAAGGGCAACCGGAACGACTTTGTAACCTGCGTTCCGCGTCGCTTCGGCGAACGGCGCCTTTGGAATTTCGCCCGCAGTTCCAGGCCAACCGATCCAGGTCCCACCGCGTTCGCGCAGCACCGGCTCCACCGCAGAGACGAGTCCCCCCGCAGCCGGTGTGACGGTCCAAAGATCCTCGCCTGTCGAATCCAGCGCAAATGGTAATCGATTGGAAACAACGATCAGGCGATTCATTCTAGGAACCGGTTAAAAGCTAAAAGTTACGTTGTTACAACGCAGTCCGTCTGGAATTCTTTTAACCTTGTAAGTTTGTAACTCTTTAACTCGTTTTGTTAAATAAATATGATTTCCTCTGCGCTGAAACACGTTCAAGACATTGTTCGGCGCAGGGAGCATATCGCCGTTTTCCTAGACTACGACGGCACCCTTACGCCGATCGTGAGCCACCCGGAGAAAGCATTGCTCTCTGATTCAATGCGGGAAACGCTTCAGGCGCTGGTCAGGCAGACGCCGGTCGCCATCCTCAGTGGTCGCGACCTGGATGATATTCGTCAGCGTGTGAACATCGATGCGATCATTTACGCTGGCAGCCATGGATTCGATATTGCCGGTCTGCGCGGCCTGCGGAGACAAGAGGCAACGGAGTTTTTGCCCGCACTGGATGTAGCGGAAAAGGAGCTTCGGGAAAAACTCGCCGGCACTGCGGGAGCACTCCTGGAGCGGAAACGTTTCTCTATCGCCGCGCATTACCGAAACGTGATTGAAAGCGACGTTTCAAAAGTAAAGGAAGCGGTGAACGAAGTGGCCATGCGACACGGCGAGTTGCGCAAAATGGAGGGCAAAAAAGTTTATGAACTGTTGCCTGACATCGACTGGGACAAAGGCAAGGCTGTGCTGTGGTTATTGCAAAATCTAGGTTTGGACCTTGCAAAAGTCTGCCCTATTTACATCGGCGATGATCGGACTGACGAAGATGCCTTTCGCGCGCTCAAGCAGTACGGCATAGGCATTCTCGTGAGCGAGCAATCGCGCCCCACAGGAGCGATTTATTCGCTCAAGAATCCGATGGAGGTCGACAGTTTTCTGCGCGAGCTCATCGAAATGACCAAGCTCGAATGACGAATGACGAAATCCGAAAAAACGCGCAGAGATCGCCTCGCGTTATTTTCCTCATTCCGTCTGCCAGTGGAGTGACAGATTGTTCTCGCCGTCCAAGCAAGTCTGAGTAGCGAAACGCTTCCCCAGTTGATTCAGGAGCTTACTCAGCCATCCCGCGTCGGTGGCAGACGCACGCTCCAGTCTGAACCGCCGCATTTGCATCGGAACCAAACGTGCGTTGATCAATTCGCCACTGGCTGAATCGACATCAACCAAATACATCAGCGCCAGATCGCCGCGAAATTCTTCGTAGCCGCTGATCCCTTCATAGTCCGTCAGGAAATCTCCACAGCCGTACAGAATGAGCCTGCCTTTGAAGACCTCAATTGCTTTGACGTGATGGGAGGAGTGTCCGTGCACAATTGCAATTCCTTCGTCAATCAAACGATGAGCAAATGCGATTTGATCACGCGGAATTTCATAGCCCCAGTTGCTGCCCCAGTGAATAGAAGCGACCATCATGTCGCCCCGCTGCTGATGCGCACGCATTTGAGCGGCCGTTCGGTTTGCGGTCGCTTCCGAAAGGTCGTCGAGCAGATTTACTCCCGGGGAAATGCCGGTGGCTTTCCAATCTTCCGGGATACCGCTGCTCTTTGATCCAAATGAGAATAACAGCAGACGGCCCTTGCCGGGCATGCTCAAAACCGCGGGCTGCATCGCTTCTTCGGCATCGTTGCCCGCGCCCGCGCGAGCGATATCTACCGCGTCCAACGTTCTCAGCGTTTCCGATAATCC
>QHOR01000131.1:0-237 GCA_003219395.1 Verrucomicrobiota bacterium
TGGCATTCCTCTTTTTTCCAGGAAACGAACAATATCGGGAACTGACCCATAAGCTTTATCCAGGTGGCTTGGACAGCGAGGTGGCCACAAAGCGGGGCACGCGCTTATTCTACACGTACGTGCTGACCCCAAGGCAAGCGCAAGCGGTCCATAAATGATGCTGGATGCTATCCGGAATGTAGCCGCCTCGCTGTGCCGAGCGCTCCGGTGGTATAGCTTCGTGGAGGCACGGCGACA
>QHOR01000131.1:525-4956 GCA_003219395.1 Verrucomicrobiota bacterium
CGAATCAAAATCGAGACGCCGTTCGCAACGACAGTTTACCAGATGACAATTTCTGGCGACCGGATGACGCTGCAAGAGCCCGGCGGCTCCAAACTCGAGTTTACGAGGATAAGGGAAACGCAGCGCTGATCTGTGTTCCGGCAAAGCCTAGCGATTTCATCATCGGTTAACTCTTTTCGTGCCGCACTTTTTTGTTCATGCCGCGCCTGGATTTTTTGTTTCTTTGTGAGTTGCCTGATGTTCCGCTGGCGATTGGTGGCGTGTGATGGAGCGCCAGGGCACGGGTGAGACCTTTTTCGTCGGTGAGATCAAGGCGCAGCGGAGTGATGGAAACCCAGTTGTGTTCGACTGCCCAGCGGTCGGTTCCTTCCTCTGCTCCCTCAAGGGGCGTAATAGTGAACCAGTAAATTGGACGGCCCATTGGATCCTTGCTCGGGACCACTTTTCCGTCGTACTGCCGCACAGACTGGCGCGTCCAGCGAATGCCTCGTGGTTTTGGAGGCAAATTCACGTTGACGAGCGACATCGCTTTTTCTTCAAGTAACAACTCGAGCACCTTCGTTACATATGGCTCAAGCGCAGAGAAATTCGGTTCCTGTTTATCACTGAACTCTGTGCTGATGGCGATTCCGCGCAGGCCGAGTAAAGCTGCCTGTTTTGCCGCCGCAAGCGTTCCGGAGTGCCAGCAGGAGTTGCCGAGATTTAGACCAAGATTGATTCCCGACAGGACAACATCAGTATGCTGCCACTGATGGGTTCCAAGTGCGACGCAATCGGCGGGCGTGCCGTTTACTCTGTAAGCCTCGAACTCGTCGAGGCGAATCCGTTTGTATCGCAGCGGCCGTGAAGCAGTAATAGCGTGGCCCATCGAAGATTGCTCGACGTCGGGTGCAACGATGCGCACTTCGCCAAAACGCGACGCGACTTTCGCGAGGGCCATAATGCCGGGACTATAGATTCCATCGTCGTTCGAAATTAGAATTCGCATGTCTCTATTTTATGAAACGTGTGTCAGATTGTTTTTGGCCGAACCGTTCCAGGTGGTATCTACGATTGCGAAAGAGGATGCGAATCACACTGATACACAATCCGAAGGCTGGCGATGCAAAACATGGCAAAAAACAGTTGATGGCAGCGCTGGCCAAAGCAGGACATCACGCCACGTATCAGTCGACGAAAGAACCGGGCCTTAAGAAAGCTCTCAAGGAACCGACCGACCTCGTGCTTGCCGCCGGCGGAGACGGAACTACCGCAAAGGTGGCTTATGGGCTTGTCGATAGTGGCATTCCATTGAGTGTTCTGCCGCTTGGCACGGCCAATAATCTGGCGCGTGCGCTCGGCTTCGTCGCCTCTCCCGAAGAAATCATCGGGAGACTAGACGGTGGAAAGAAACGAGCATTTGACGTCGGACATGCATATGGCCCATGGGGCGCACGTTATTTTTTCGAAGCCGCGGGCGGTGGTCTGCTTGCAGATTACGTCCGCGCGGCAAAAAAAGACCGGAAAAAGCAACCCAAGATTAAGAAGCTTTCCAAAGAACAAGAGATGGCGCGTCATGGTGCGCTGTTGCGACGGATGCTGCACGACTATCCCGCGCGTCAATGGAAGATCAAGATTGACGGAAAAGACATTTCCGGGAGCTACCTCCTTTGGGAAGCAATGAATATTCACTCTGTTGGCCCTGCCCTTTATCTGGCGCCACGCGCCGCAACCCGGGATGGACGATTCGATTTCGCTTGCGCACGCCCGGCCGATTGTGCGCTTTTGGCGAAACACTTCGACGCACGGGTAGCTGGAAAGAAGAGTAAGTCGCCGCTGCCCGCGCGAAAATTCCGTGAATTGCGGGTCGTTTGGAATGGCTCAACACTCCATTTGGACGACAAACTTTGGCCAGATAAAAAACAGAGCCAGAAATCTTCCAGCGAAATCAAAATCACTGTAAAACATTCGGCGCTGATCGTTCTGCAGCCGGCACCCGCCGTCAAAACCTAGAATGCCGGTTTTTTTCCCGGAAGAGGATTATTCCCATGCTCAGAATTCGGCACTGCCGGGCGTGCGCGCGAAGGGGATTACGTCGCGGATGTTTGGGACGCCAGTGATGAACATCAGCATTCGCTCGAAGCCGAGTCCGAAGCCGGAGTGCGGCACGGTGCCGTAACGGCGAAGATCGAGATACCATTTGTAATCGGTGGGGTCCATGTTGTGCCGGCGCATGTTTTCCTCCAGCATATCGAGCCGCTCTTCACGCTGACTGCCACCAACGATTTCGCCAATTCCCGGCACGAGCAAATCCATAGCGGTTACTGTCTTTCCGTCATCATTCACACGCATGTAGAACGGTTTGATTTCCTTTGGATAATTGAAAACCGTGATCGGGCACTGGAAGTGTTTCTCGGTCAACCAGCGTTCGTGTTCCGATTGCAGATTCAATCCGTAATCAATCGGGAACTCGAATTTCGCTCCGCTCTTTTTTAGCAGCTCGACAGCTTCAGCATAGGTGATCCGCTGAAATGGGCGATCTACGACGAAATCAAGTCGCGCAAGCAACTCTTTGTCCACGAACTTGCCGAAAAGTTCCATCTCATCGGCGCACTGTTGGCGCGCCTCTGCGACTAGATACTTAACAAACTCCTCGGCGAGGTCCATGTTGCCCTTCAGATCGCAAAACGCCATTTCCGGCTCAATCATCCAGAACTCGCTTGCGTGCCTGGACGTGTTGGAGTTCTCAGCGCGAAAAGTGGGTCCAAAGGTGTACACTTTGGACAACGCCAGCGCGAATGCCTCCGCTTCGAGCTGGCCGCTCACGGTCAAGTAAGTCGGCCGTGCGAAAAAGTCTTTCGCATAATCGATCTCGCCTTTCGTTGTTCGCGGCATGTTCTCGGCGTCAAGTGTTGTCACACGAAACAATTCTCCAGCTCCCTCGCAGTCGCTGCCGGTGATAATCGGCGTATGCACATAAATAAAACCGCGCTCTTGAAAAAACCGGTGAACTGCAAACGCGAGTCTGCTCCGCACGCGAAAGACGCTACTGAAGAGGTTTGAGCGAGGACGAAGATGAGCTATTTCGCGAAGAAATTCAGGCGTATGCCCCTTCTTTTGGAGCGGATAGGAATCGTCGGTAGTTCCTACGACCTCGATTTGGTTCGCAACCAGCTCCCATTTTTGTCCTTTACCTTGCGACGGGACCAAGGCGCCAGTCACGCTGATTGACGCTCCCGTTGTGAGCCGTTGGACCGCGGGGTAATTCGGCAACGTGTTCTTCGCGATAATCTGAAGATTGCGCAGGGTGGAGCCGTCGTTCAGCTCGATGAATGAAAAATCTTTGGAATCGCGTCGCGTCCGCACCCAGCCCTGCACTTCAATCGAATCGATTGGCGCGGTCCTTTGCAAAGCACCCTTAATCGGAGTTGGAGAAGGCTGTGTCATTTTAGATCCAGAGATTGACTCGTTCCTCTCCCGACTTTCTCGCCGCTAGCCTCGCGGCGCAACCATCCATGTCGCTCGTACTCTACTTACTCCATTCCTAGTTCGGGCGGAATGACAAGTGAAACGGCTTACCTGGCGGAGATCGCCATCTCGAGATCAACTAAGTGGCAGCCAACTACCCGATTGCGGCGGCAATTTGATCCCGTTAAGGGATAGATAAGTGTATTCCCGCAAAAGACGCTCGTAATCATCCAACAGTTTCATGGCGTCGTTAGGCTTAAGGCGATCGGTTTTGATCGCGTCGTCGACCTGTGTCTTGAGCAGCCGCATCAACTCGACTTTGTCCCACTGCGTCATGGCAAGAACTTCGCCGATCGTGCTGCCACCAATCACCTCTTCGATGTACCACCCCGACTCCTCATCGGGATCGAGAAAAATGTGCACTTCGGTCACGCGGCCAAACAAATTGTGCAGGTCGCCCATGATATCCTGATAGGCGCCGACCATGAACACGCCGAGGTAATACATCTCGCCCGGGACGATGCGATGCAGGGGGATGGTATCACGCACATCCTGTAAATCGGTGAATTTCGAGACCTTTCCGTCGGAATCGCAGGTGATGTCGACAATCATTCCGTGACGATCGGGCGGTGTGTTAAGCCGATGGATCGGCATGATGGGAAACAATTGACCAAGCGCCCAGTGATCGAGCAGTGACTGGAAAACCGAGAAATTGCAAATGTACTGGTCCCCCAAGGTGGTTTCGAGCTGCTTGACTTCTTCGGGAATGAAACGCAAGCCGCGATGCATATTCACGATCTGCTGTGCCAGCTGCCAGTAGATAGTGTCGATCTTTGCTTTCGATTCGAGATCGAGCAGACCAAGTTCGAACGTCTGTTGCGCTTCCTCCTTGACCTGCCGGATATCGTGCAGGCTCTCAAGGCGATTGCCGCGTTTAAGCCGTTGTTTAACGTCGAGGATGTCGCCTACGAGCTTGTGATCTTT
>QHOR01000132.1 GCA_003219395.1 Verrucomicrobiota bacterium
CAGATATCCGAGTTCGTGCCCAAGCTTCGCAATTTTCGCGTAATAACGAGACGCTTCGCGTACGGCGCGCTTGATGATTGAAATGTCCGGCACCTGGGAACCCACGTGGAAGTGAATGAGCTTAAGGCAATGGGCGAGGCCTGCGGCCTTCAGCATTTCGCTCGCGGCGATAAGACTTGTGGTATCGAGACCGAACTTCGCGTTCTCGCCTCCGCTCGGGGCCCATTTGCCCGCGCCCTTGCTGTAAAGGCGGACACGAATGCCGATGTGCGGTTCTACCCCGACTTCCTTTGCCGCGCGGATGGTTTGCTCAAGCTCTTCGAGTTTTTCGGCAACGATCACGACTTTTTTCCCGAGCTTGCAACCAAGCAGCGCGATCCGCACAAACGCCGCGTCTTTATACCCATTGCAAACGATGAGACTTTCGGGATCCTGGTGCATTGCCAGCGCGGCCACCAGTTCCGGTTTGCTTCCGGCTTCGAGACCGAAGTGAAACTGCTGGCCGGCATCTACAATTTCCTCGATCACTTCGCGTAATTGATTGACCTTGATCGGAAAAACGCCGCGATATTCATTTTTGTAACCAAACTCCGTTATCGCGTTGTGGAATGCGCGATTAACGGTTTCGACGCGGTGCCGCAGCAGATCCTGAAATCGAATGACGAGGGGGAAGCTTAGACCGCGATTGCGCGCTTCATTTACCACTTCCAGAATCTCGATGGTGCCACCGTTTTGCTGCAACGGCTGAGCGATGACGTTGCCGGCGGCGTTGACAGTGAAATATCCTCCACCCCAACCGTCGACGTTGTAAGTCGCGATCGCTGCGTCAACGTCCCATTCGTTTTTCATTTGGCCAAAGCACGCGCGGGGGATGATCTTCGCAAAATCCATAATGATTCAGCGCGCCTAACATGCAAGTGACTAGAGCCAAAATCTCATGCCCGCTCATAGGATTTGTTGTGTCGCCTGGAACAATGCGACCGATAACGTTCGCTCGTGAACAAAACGGTGATTGAAGTGCAAGTGCGCGCGGTTTTGCCGACCAGCGGCGGGTGTGCCGTGTTTCTTGGCAACAACGACAAGGTGTTCATCATCTATGTCGATCAAACCGTGGGCAGCGCGATCACGATGTTCATGCGTGAAATTACTAAGGAACGCCCCCTCACGCATGATTTGATCGCACATTTACTAACTGCTCTGGGCGCAAAGGTTGAGCGAGTCATTATCAATGACCTGAAAAATGCCACTTACTACGCGCGAGTTATCATTCGCGTCCAAAATGAATTACATCAGAAAAAAATCATCGAGCTCGACGGCCGGCCGAGCGATTGCATCGCCATGGCCATTCAGCAGAAGGCGCCGATCTACGTAAGTCAAGACGTGTGGGACGAAGTAGACGATATGAGCGATGTCTTGCGTAAGATGGAGGAAGAAGGGCTGAAGCCGGATCCCGAGGCGGAAGAGTAGACGCGTTAAAAGTTAAAGATTAGAAGAGTTAAAAAGGATCGCTCATCTCTGCGGTCGAACGCCGTTTTCTTTTCTCAGTTTGTAACTCTTTTAACTTTTGAATTCCGGTCGGCATTAGCCGAGCAAATCACCGTAGCGCTTATCCGCTAATTCCAGGCAGCGCGCCAGGATCTCCGAGGAAGTATTAAGCTTCAGTGCTTCATCGACCAGCTCTCGGCATTCAGGAATGGCCAGACTTTGCACGGCGCGTTTGACTCGGGGAACCCTGGTTGCCCCCGCGCTCAGCTCGTCCATGCCCAGACCGAGCAAAAGCGGAATAAGCGCGACGTCTCCGGCCATTTCGCCGCAAACACCCACCCAGATATGATGGGCGTGCGCCGCCTCGGCGATCATTCTTAACAAACGCAGTATCGCCGGATGCGTAGGTTCATAAAGGTGCGCGATTTTCTCATTCACTCTGTCGACCGCAAGGACGTACTGAATCAGATCGTTTGTTCCGATGCTGAAGAAATCGACCTCGCGAGCGAGGACATTGGCGCAGAGAGCCGCGCTGGGAATTTCGATCATTGCGCCAACCTCGATCTCTTCGTCCAAAGAAACGCCCGAGCGGCGCAATTCTTCATTGCACTCAGCGAGCACGGCCTTGGCACTGCGCAATTCCTCCAGACCCGAGATCATGGGAAACATGACTTTTATATTCCCAACAGCGCTGGCACGGAGAATGGCCCGCAGCTGCGTTTTGAAGAGGTCTACGTGCTCGAGACAAAGGCGAATGGCGCGCCAGCCGAGGAACGGATTTAACTCATCGGTAATATCTACTGTACCCGGAGCGAGCTTATCGCCACCCAGATCGAATGTTCGAATAATTAGCGGATCAGGCCGGACGCGCTCGGCTACCTTTCGATAGGTTTCGAATTGTTCGTCCTCCGTAGGCAGGGTAGTGCGATTCAAATAGAGGAATTCAGTGCGATAAAGTCCGATGCCCTCGGCGCCATTGGCTGCTACGGCCTCAACGTCTTGCGGGAGTTCAATATTCGCCGAGAGCACGATGTGACGGCCATCGCGTGTGGTCGATCTGGTCGTCCGCAGTTCTTTCAGCTGTGCCACAACTCTGGCCCTTCTTGATTCAAGCTCCGCGTAATGCGCCATCGTTTCCGGCGTAGGATTGACAATTAGCAGGCCATCACTCCCATCGACCAGGACGTGTTGGCCAGTCTCGAGTTTTGCCGTGATATCGTGCAATCCGACGACCGCTGGAATGTTGAGAGACCGCGCCAGAATCGCCGCGTGGGATGTGCGACTACCGAGGTCGGTCGCGATCCCGAGCACGTTCGCGCGGTTAATGCTTGCCGTATCCGAAGGCGTGAGATTGTGCGCCACGAGAATGTGCGACTCGCTCAGGGCAAGAAACGTCTTCGGAGCTTTGCCCTGCAAATTGCGAATCACACGCTTTGTCACGTCCTGAATATCGAGCGCACGCTCTCGCAGATAGGGATCATCGATCTTGTTCAAGGTCTCTGCGTAACGGGTGGCGACTTCCTGGAAGACCCACTCGACGTTGCAGAGATCGGTTTCCAGCTTTCGCAGTACTTCGTCAATTAACGTGCGATCCTCGACCACCAGAAGATGCGCATCGAAAATGGCTGCATCCTTTGCACCGATAGATTCCGCAATGCGCTGCTGCATTTCCAGAATCTGCATGCGCGTTTGAATCAGCGCCGTCTCGAACCGGCCGATCTCATCCGGAACCTGCGAAGGCGCGATGCGGTACCGTGCAACATCATCCAAGTCATCCCGCACGACATGGATCTTGCCGCAGGCCATTCCGGGCGAAACGCCTGCTCCTTCAAATCGGATTTCCTGACGCGCGCCGCCGCTCATGCACCTGCCAGAGTAAAGCAGATGTCAAACAATGCGAGACCCTCTTATCGGGCCTTCAGGAGGCAGGGCCGCCGCAAACGTCCATGGCCCGACGACTTTATATTACTCTTCGTGAAAACCCGCCTTGATCAACGCCTCCAGTTCCTCCATCGCCTTCTCAGCATCGGGGCCTTCGCAGCGGATGTGCAGCTTTGAACCCTGGCCAGCCGCCAGCATCATTAACCCCATAATGCTTTTTCCATTTACCTCTTCCCCTTCCTTGGCCACCCAGATTTCCGAGCGATGACGACTCGCAATTCTCACAAACATGGCGGCGGGCCGTGCGTGAAGCCCTAGCCGGTTGGTAATCGGAATGTCTTTTTCAAGCTTTTGACCAGTCGCTGCGCGTCCGGTTTTTCTATGCAGCAAGCCCATTACACTGCTCCCTTCGGTTCCATCAAACTGAGCAGCCTTGCATTAAAATCGACTGCACTGTTTTGGCCGAGGCCTTTCAATTTTTCATCCATCGCGGCAACTTCAATCAGGCGTGCCATGTCGCGACCTGGCCTCACCGGAATGGTCACATGGGGCACCTGAAGTCCAAGAATTTCATAGAATTCCCGATCCAGGCCAATGCGATCGACCTCTTCCATGTCGCCCCAGTCCTTGAGGGTTACGACGAGATCGAGGCGTTTCTCGATTCGAATGCTGCCAATGCCGAAAACCTTGGCCACGTCGATAATGCCAATACCGCGTACTTCCATGTGATTGCGAGTCAATTCGGGGGCTGTTGCCATGAGCTCGCGTCCTTCGAGTGAAGTGATTCGTGTCACGTCATCTGCTACGAGGCTGTACCCGCGCTCGATTAGTCCCAAAACGCATTCGCTTTTTCCAATCCCGCTGGCACCACGAATCAAAACGCCTACACCGAGGATGTCGACCATGCTGCCGAATTCCGTCACAGTTGGCGAAAAATCCATCTCCAGCGCGATTGTCGCTGCGTTAATGAACTTCATCGTAATCATCGGAGTACGAAAAACTGCAATTTTTGCCTCCGCCGTCACGCCTAGCAAGTCCGGCGCAAGACGAAATCCCCGCGACATAACCAGGCACGGGATTTTGCGCTCGCACAATTTTCGAAATCGGTTTACGCGCAAGCTCGAAGACAAACTTTTAACATAGGAATGCTCGGCTGCACCCAGCACCTGCACGCGTTTCTCGGCGAAATAAGTATAGAAGCCGGACAGCGCCAGGCCGGGCCGGTTGATGGTGGGCTCACGAATTTTGCGATGAAAGCCCACTTGCGGCCCCTCTAGCTTCATCTGCAGCTTTTTAGCATGCGAATTGTAAAAGCTCTCGACCGTTATAATCGGGACGCTCTTCTGTCGATCGCTTGGAGAGGTGATCGTCTGGGTCCCGCGTTGTTCCACCATGAGAATTAACTTCTAGCGTGGATACGACGCGATTTCCAATGGGTCGCAGCAAAAGCTCGCCGGTGCATGCAAGGAGCGGACATCGGAGCAAACTCTCTGTTAGACTTTCTCCTGATCTTGGTAGCGGATTACTTTTACTTTTTCGAGCGTGACGAGCCCACCGCCCATCATTTCATCGAGGACCGGCAAGAATGAATTTACCTTTTCCTCAGTGTCTACGATTTCGATCACGATTGGAAGGTCCATAGACAAGCGAAGGATCTTCGCCGTGTGCAAGTGACTTGATTTCCCGAAACCCATTGGCCCTCGCAACACGGTTGCCCCTGCCAATTGTAGTTCGCGTGCTTTCAACACAATTGCTTGATACAGCGGGTGGTGCTGATAACGATCACTTTCGCCGACAAAAATCCGCAGGAGGACAGCGTCTTCTGGAAGGTGCATGGCTTGTTTCTATTTCGGCAATAGTGCGAGAGCAAGAATGCGTCCAAGCCATACCGCCGCGATACAGCAGACAAATGAGAGCACCGCGTTCAGGAAGGCGTTGAACCAATCTCCATCCCGGGCGAGATCGAGCGTTTGTAAGCTGAATGATGAAAACGTGGTATAACCGCCGCACAGGCCAATCATGAAGAATTGACGAACTCGGGGTGACACAAGAAACGGTCCTCCTGGATCCGTGAATCCGGCAAATAACCCGATAGCGAACGATCCCGTAACGTTCACCACTAGCGTTCCCAGAGGGAAAAGTTCGCCGGCCGCTTCGGCAATAAACCCCGACGCCCAGAATCGCGCGCCAGTTCCAAGTGCACCGCCTACCATCACTAAAATGTAATCGAGCATAAAAAAACTCCTCCCGTTTGGAAGGAGTCATTAGCTCATGCGGTTTCCCCCAGCTTTTCGCGGGGATGGCAAACTCCATTGCCTTGCGCGGACGTTAGTGAAGGTTTATCTCGGCGTCAACTTAAACACCATTGGAGATTAAACTCCGTTCGTGTGCATCTCTCTGCGTTGCCTGGCGACCCAACAGTCCATGTCCGCTCATCGCACTCGCTCCATTGAATTCACAGGCGTCACATTTTGAAGCGTTCGCCAAGGTAAAGCTGGCGGCTGATGGGATCGTTGATGAGAAAATCCTTTGTTCCTTCGCTCTCCACGCGTCCATCGAAAATTAAATACGCGCGGTCCACGATGGAAAGAGTCTCGCGCACGTTGTGGTCGGTGATCATAATCGCAAGCCCGGATTTGCGCAGATTCACGATAATTTGCTGCACATCGTATACAGCGATCGGATCCACGCCGCTGAACGGCTCATCGAGCATCAACAGTTTCGGTTGCGTGACCAGCGAACGTGCAATGGTTAGTCGCCGTTTCTCACCGCCGCTCAAGGTAAGGGCTGTGTTCTTGGCGATCCGTTCAATACCAAACTGATGCAGCAATTGATCACAACGATTCCGCCGTTCGGC